>JBBQAV010000004.1:0-75392 GCA_038316775.1 Gemmatimonadales bacterium
GGAGCACGTCGGGCGTCTGCGAGCGATCACGCGGGCACTCCGCGATGATCCCGAGCTGTTTCACAAGGTCGATCACCTCGAGGGACGTCACGCCACCATCGAGGAGCTCGAGCTCGCGCATGATCCCGCTTACGTCGCCTCGGTTCGGGTAATCGCGGAGCAGGGCGGAGGCCGGCTCGACGCGGACACTGTCACGAGCAGCGGATCGTGGGATGCCGCGACGGCAGGCGCGGGGTGTGTGCTCACGGCCGTCGACCTCTCTGTGGGCGGCGTCCATCCGAGGAGCTTTTCCGCAGTCCGGCCCCCTGGCCACCACGCGGTCCGTGATCGAGCGATGGGGTTTTGCCTTTTCGGCAACGTCGCGATAGCAGCTCACTACGCGCGAAAGAAGCACGGGCTGAAACGCATCCTCATCGTCGACTGGGACGTGCACCACGGGAACGGCACCCAGGCCCTCGTCGAGCATGAGCCGGACATACACTTCGTCTCCATGCACCAGTGGCCGTGGTATCCGGGAACCGGAGCGGCCGCCGATCGGGGACCTCACGGAACGATCTGGAATATTCCGATGGCTTCCGGTCTGCCTCCTTCGGAATACGTGGACGCGCTCGAGCGAGGCATTGATGCCGCCACCGATTCCTTTGTACCCGAGATGATCTTCGTTTCCGCGGGCTTTGACTCGCTCGCCGGCGATCCGTTGGGTGGCTTTACACTCGAGCTCGACGACTTCGAGAGTCTGACACGCTCGCTGGTGGTTCGCGCCGAGTCCTGGTGCGATGGCCGCATCGTCAGCGCTCTCGAGGGTGGGTACGCGCCCGACAGGCTGGCACAGGCGGCGGTCCGTCATCTGGGCGCGCTAGCCACGAGCCGCTAGCTTCAAAGCAGATGAGCACCGCGCTGAAACCGCTGCAGGACGTCCGGCCGTCGTCGGAGCCCCAGCCCTGGAGCTGCTATGAGGGTCCGCGCGGAGAGATGAAGCAGAATCTCTCCAGTGAAGACATCGCGCGTGCCCTGGCGTCGGGAGACGGCACGCTCTGGGTGGATGTCGATACCCGCGATCCCGATCAAGTCGCCCTTCTCAAGGACGTCTTCGCCTTCCACCCCCTCGCGATCGAGGAGGCCGTCAATCCTCAATCCAGGGTCAAGCTCGAGGAGTTCGACAATTACGTGCTGCTGATCGTCCGCACCGTGGCCTTTTGCGAGACGACGGAGGACCCCTACGACCTCGAGACGGTCAACCTCAGCTTCTTCCTCGGGAAGAACTATCTCGTTACGGTTCACGGCGCGGACACCAACCCTGTCGCTGCTACGGCAGAGCTTCTCAAGCGGAAGCCGGAGCTGGCTTCCCATGGGCCGGCGAAACTGATGCACGCGATCGTCGATCAGGCGGTCGACGCCTACTTCCCGATAATCGAGAAGCTCGACGAGTTCATGGACACCCTCGAAGAGAAGATCTTCTCTCAGTTCGACCAGGATGCCCTGCGCGAGATATTTGCGGTAAAGCGCCTCGTTCTCAACCTGAGGCGCCATCTTTCACCGGAGCGGGATGCGCTGAGCACGCTGACGAACCGCCCCAGCACGCTTCTCACGCCGGACGTTCAGATTTACTTCCGGGACATATATGATCACGTCCTGCGTATCTACGACTCCCTGGAGACCTACCGCGATCTCATGGGCAGTACGCTGGACAGCTATCTAACGCAGGTTTCCAATCGTCTAGGTATGGCGACCAAGGCTCTCGGGGTGGTCGCGACCGTCACGCTTCCGTTTGTCGTGGTGAGCGGAATGTGGGGCATGAACTTCGAGCATATTCCGCTTCACAGTCATCCGCACGGCTTCATGATCCTGGTGTTCGCGCAACTCGCGCTCGGTCTCACAATTCTCGCCGGCCTAAGATGGCGCAAGCTGCTGTAAACTCACTGCGGTTGTACGGTGTCGCCGCCGTCGAATCGGGTCATGCGACTTCCCTCTCGGAGGGAACGTCGCTGGTGCATTTTCGCGCGCTCGCGGGGATCGTCGAGCCGAGTCCGTATTCCGTGATGGTCGTGGACGATGAAGCAATGGCGAAGTATGTGCGCGTCCTCGAGGAGGTCCACGCCCACTCGTCCGTTCTGCCGGCTCCGCCTGGGACGGTTTTCCGATCGGCCTCGACCCTGACGCGCTGGCTCGAGCTGCACTACTTCACGCTCACCGAAGCACTCGCGGTTGTCGAAGGGCACGCGGCCGCGCGCGTCAGCATCACGGCTGATTCAAAGTGGAATGGGGGAGATTCGGAGAAGAGTTTCGCGGCGCTAGCTGCCGACAGTCTCAGACTTCTCAGGGGCCAGGCCGCGGCGACGGTGACTCTTCCAAAGGGGGACAGTGACGAGCAGAACGGAGTAGTCGCCCGCGCTTCATTCCTCGTCGACAGCCAGCGGTGGGAGAGCTTCAAGGACACGGTATCCAAGGAAGCCCAGCGCCAGCCTGCTCTCGAGTTCAGCGTCACAGGACCGTGGCCCCCGTACGATTTCGTTCGCATGCAGTTCGGGAGCTGACGATGTTCTGCACTGATTGCGGAAGCTGGAACCGCGGGGAAGCAGCGCGCTGCGTGCGCTGCGGGATTCGGATGCCTGAGACGACGGACAGACGGCAGTCTCCTCCGGATCCATCCGTGACTGCCCTGCGCCACGTGACCGGCGGCCGCTACACGATCATGCACCGCGTCGGCGAAGGCGGAATGGCCAGCGTCTACTACGCGCTCCACGTCGTTCTCGACTCTCCGGTCGTGATCAAGGTGCTCCATCCACACCTCGCGCGAGAGCACGAGATGCGGGAGAGGTTCCGCCGCGAAGCGGAATCGGCCGCACAACTGATGCACCCGCACATCTGCAAGATCATCGACTTCGGAATGGTCGACGATCACGTCTTCCTCGTCATGCCGTACATGGCTCGCGGCACGCTGAGCGACCGAATCGGCGGTCACCGTTCGCTGTCGCCCGAGAGCACTGCCGTAATCGCGGCGCAGGTCGCAACCGGCCTCGACTACGCGCACCGCAGAGGGCTGGTGCACCGCGACATCAAGCCGGACAACATTCTGTTCGATGAGGACGAGAACGCCCTGGTCACGGATTTCGGCATCGCCACGGGTCATTTCCGGAGCCGCATGACCGGAAGCGGCAACGTGATGGGAACGCCGCACTATATGTCGCCCGAGCAGGCGCGCGGGAAACTTCTCGACGGCCGCAGCGACATCTACGGACTCGGCGTCGTCATGTACGAGACGCTCCTCGGCTTCCCGCCATTCGACGGAGCGGACAGCTACTCCATCAGCTACAAGCACGTAACGGAGACGGCGGTGTCCCCGGACGTTGTGGACTCGAGGATTCCACAGCAGATGGCGGCGATCGTCATGCGCTGCCTGGAGAAGAATCCCAGCCACCGCTATGAGCGCGGAAACGATCTCGCCGACGCGCTCATCAACTTCCTCTCCACTGCTGCCGCTCACCACGAGTTCCGGATGGCCCGGACAGCGCGGCCAGCGCCCGCGGTAGCAGCCGGATGAAGCTCTCGCACCAGACAATCGAGCTCAACCCGACTCACCCGTTCGTGATCGCCCGGGGCGGCTACGCGCACCACCGCAATGTCATCGTGCGGCTCATCGACGATGACGGCTTCGAGGGTTTTGGAGAGGCCGCACCCAATCGCTACTACGGCGAATCGGTATCGACCGTCATCTCGGCGCTCGCGCAGTTCAAGCCGGTTCTCGAGCGCGCCGACCCCTTCTCGATCGAAACGATCGAGTCGCATTTGAATCGCGTGCTCGGTGGCAATGCTTCAGCGAAGAGCGCGGTCAGCTCGGCGCTTCACGATCTCCTCGGAAAGCGACTCGTCCTCCCGGTTTATAGGTTGTGGGGACTCGATGCGAGCACGACTCCGCAATCGAGCTTCACGATCGCGATTGCCGAGAACCACGAGCTGGAGCGGCGCGTCGTCGAAGCGAAAGACTATCCAATTCTCAAGATCAAGCTCGGCACCGACCGTGACACGGAGATCGTGCGCATCATCAGGGAAGCGGGGCCGGAAAAGCGGCTACGCGTAGATGCGAATGCGGCGTGGACGGCGAAGCACGCGGTCAGGATGAGTGATTTCCTCGTCGAGCACGGCGTCGAGATGCTCGAGCAGCCCGTCGCAGCCAATGACGTCGAGGGCCTTCGGTTTGTCCGCAAACGGTCCAAGCTGCCGATCTTCGCGGATGAGTCCTGTTTGGTCTCAACCGACATCGCCAGGCTTGCCGGCGCCGTCGACGGTATCAACATCAAGCTCGCAAAGTGCGGCAGCCTTCGTGAGGCGCTGAGGATGGTTCACACCGCCCGCGCGCTCGACATGCAGGTCATGGCCGGCTGCATGATAGAGAGCTCGCTCGGCATCTCAGCGATCGCCCAAATCTCTCCGTTGCTCGACTTCGCGGATTTTGACGGAGCGGCGCTGCTGTCGAACGATCCGTTTCATGGGACAACCATCGCCGGTGGCTCGATCCGATTGTCCGACGGGCCTGGACTCGGCGCGACTCCAGCGCCGAGCGTGGATCTGTCCGCGGCATTTCAAAGTGCGTGACAAGGCTCCGAGGTTCATAGAGGTCGCGCTCCCGCTCCCGCTCTTCCAGACATTCACATACGCAGTCGAAGATGGGCTCACAAATCCGGTAGCGATCGGCTCGCGTGTGGTCGTTCCGCTCAGGAACGGCAAGGAAGTGGGGATCTGCATCGGCGTGAGCGACGTGAGTCCGCTCAAACGGAAGCCCAAGGCGGTCCTCGAGTCTCCTGACGCCGAGCCGGCCATAAGTCCATCGCTGCTCGAGCTATGCAAATGGATGGCGGACTACTACATCGTGCCGCTGGGAATCGTGCTCCGAACGGTGCTCCCCGGGGCGCTGACGGGAGCGTCTGCTCCGCACCCGACGCGCAAAACACGGCGCATCGTCACGCTCGGCGCCGAGATGCCGTCGCTGCTGGAGCGCGACAAGGCCTTCGCGCGTTCCAAGCAGCAGCGGGCTGTGTTCGAGCTCGTCGAGGCGTTGGGGGGGAAGGCGACGGTCGAGCAACTGAGCGCGCAGCTCGAGTTCTCGCCGTCGGTGCTCAAGTCTCTCGAAAAGCGCGGGCTCATAGTAATCGAGGATGAGGAAATAGAGCGCGATCCCTTCTCGACGCGCGGTGGGATTTCTGCAACGCGCCTCGATCCCACGCCGGCCCAGCGTCAGGCTGTCGAGACCATGGCCGCCGCGGGGAAGGGAGATGTCTTTCTTCTCCACGGGATCACCGGAAGCGGGAAGACTCTCGTTTACATCGAGCTGCTCCGTAAGATCGTGGACGAGCGCGGACAGACGGCAATCGTGCTCGTCCCCGAAATCGCGCTCACTCCTCAGACGGTGGATCGATTCCGCGCGGCATTCGGGGACAGAATAGCCGTGCTGCACTCGGCGCTGAGTGAAGGTGAGCGCTACGATGCCTGGCTCGCACTAAAGCGCGGGGACAAACGGATCGTAGTCGGAGCGCGCTCGGCCGTGTTCGCGCCGCTGGAGAATCTGGGCGCGATCATCGTCGACGAGGAGCACGAGTCCAGCTACAAGCAGGGAGAGACGCCGCGATATCACGCGCGCGAAGTGGCGATCGTGCGCGCGAAAAACGAGGGGGCGATCACCGTACTTGGAAGCGCCACTCCGTCGCTGGAGAGCTGGGTGAACGCCCAGTCCGGGAAATACACGCTGCTGACGCTGCCCGATCGCGTCGGCGGTGGGAGTCTGCCGAGCATCGAAGTGATCGACCTTCGCAAGATTGCCACGGACTATAACGCGATGGCGCAGGGCGGCGTGGACTACGGAACTGTAATCCGTGAGCCGCTGCACGACGCCATTGTAGAGACGATGAAACGCGGTGAGCAGACGATTCTGCTCCTCAACCGGCGCGGCTATTCGTCCTTCATCCAGTGCATTGATTGCGGAGCGGTTGCAACCTGCCCGCATTGCAGCATCACGCTCACGCACCACCGGAATCCCGAGCGGCTCGTCTGCCACTACTGCCTGCACAAGGAAGATCCTCGTCCAGACTGTGCGCGCTGCGGCGGCAGAAATCTGAAGCAACGTGGGCATGGGACGCAGCAGGTCGAGCGGCTTTTGAGCGAGCGCTTTTCATCCGCTCGCATTGCGCGGATGGATTTCGACACGACAAGCGGTAAGTGGGCGCACACCCGGATTCTCGATCGCGTCGGCGCCGGTGAGGTCGACATTCTTCTGGGGACGCAGATGATTGCCAAGGGGCTCGACTTTCCGAACGTCACGCTCGTCGGAGTCGTGGACGCCGATGTGGGGATAAACCTTCCGGATTTCCGGGCGTCCGAGCGCTGCTTCCAGCTTCTGAGCCAGGTCTCCGGGCGAGCGGGCCGTGGAGCCAAGGGCGGACGCGTTCTGATTCAGACTAGATTGCCGAGCCATCATGCGGTGCGGTTCGCGGTGGCGCACGACTATCCGTCGTTCGTGCGCTACGAGCTGGAGGGCAGGGTAGATCCGCCATATCCGCCGAACGTGCGTCTGGCGAACATCGTTTTCAGCGGTCTCGTCGAAGACTCGACGGCGAAGCTCGCGATCCACGGCGGCGAGTGGCTGCGCGAGCTGATCACCACACGGGCGGGCGACGAGGTGACGGTGGTGGGGCCGGCGCCATGTCCCATCGAGCGAATCAAGACCCGTTGGCGCTGGCACGTGCTGCTTAAGTCGGCGCACGCCGGAGAGCTGACGCGGGTGAGCCGGTACTTCATGGAAAGGTTCGATGTCCCTAACACCGCACAACTCCGAGTGACCTTGGATCGGGATCCTGTTGCGCTGCTCTAAACTGTCCCCTTCTCGGGCGGCATCGAGTTAACGGATAGGTTCAACAGAACGGGTACGAGGCGGCAGTGGCATAGATGCCAGTCTGTTAGTTCACTACGCCGGGACGCTTTTACGCCGCGTCGGCGCACAAGCAACTGCTTTTGCCTTCACGCCATTAGTGAAGTCGGTGAGTAGTGAACGGATAAACTGGCGCCTATGCTTCTGTCGCCTCCCGCCCGTTCGGTTGCAGTTGCTGATTTCAATGTGCGGTCCGGCTTACAGTAAAATGACCGATCAACCAACTTTAGTATCGTGACTCTCCTAAAACCCCCCGATTTCACGACGCCTGAACTGGCCACCGCGCCCGACGCGAAGTTTGCGCCTGCTCCGGCGGACGGCGTCCTGCCCGAGAACTTCTTCTCGACGACCAATCTTCCCACCTACGTCCGGATCAAGGGCGCCTGGAGAATGCCGCGCGAGCCGAGGATGGATTCGGCTCTCGTGCTGGAAAAGGATGGGGAGCTCTGGATCAGGGAAGGCCGCAGGCTGAAGAAGGGCGACATGGTCGCTGTCGGCAGCGCGGAGGACGGAACCGAGGGCATCTACGTCCACACCGCCTCATTCCTCGCCGACGAGGAGGGCGAGTTCAAGTTCATGACGAGCGCAGTGTCGCGCGAGAAGCCCATCGACTACGCGTTGATGGCGAAGATCCTCATCGAGGAACGGGATCGCGGCGGCTATCCGATTTGGGTCACCGGGCCCGCACTCGTCCATTCGCGCGCGCGCGCCGACATGGTGTGGTTCATCGAGAACGGATTCGTCTCCGCGCTCCTCGCGGGGAACGCCGTCGCCGTGCACGACATCGAGGCGTCGATCTTCGGGACGACACTCGGGATGACGAAGACGGGCGAGGCGACGACGGGAGGTCACGGGCTCCACATGCGCGCGATCAACAAGGTGCGCGCGGCTGGCTCCATCGCGAAGGCTGTCGAGCAGGGAGTCATCAAAGACGGGATCATGCACGCGTGCGTGATGAAGGGAATTCCGTTCGTCCTCACTGGCTCGATCCGCGACGATGGTCCACTCCCGGATGTGATCACAGACAACCTGGCGGCCCAGGATGCCATGAAGCGGCACACGACGCGCGCCACAATGGCGGTGCTGATCGCGACCGCGCTGCACGCGATCGCCACCGGCAACATGCTCCCCGCGTTCGTGATGGAGAAGGACGGATCGATGCGCGAGCTGGCGACCATCTGCGTCGACTCGTCCGAGTTCGTGGTGAGCAAGCTCAAGGACCGCGGCACCCATCAGGCATTCGGAGTGGTGACGAATGCGCAGGATTTCATGCACATTCTCAGACTGTATGTTGAGCGCGAGCTCACCGACAGAAAGGCTGGACAGGGGAGCGCTCAAACTACGAAGGTGCCGGCGTGATCGAGACCACCGAAAGATTTTTGCGTGACATTGCCGACCGCATCGGATTGGATGCGGTCGACGAGGTGAGGCTGTTTCCGCCGCTCCGCCAGCCTGGTGTGGAGACTGGTGTTGCAGTCGTCGCAGCGCTGCCTCTGCCGCCCGAGCCGCAGCACGCGCACGAACTCGACGAGCCTCCGGAGGCGCTGAGCGAGAGCGCGGGCGACGAGTTCCTTCCGATCGAGGAAGAGGACCGGCAGATCATCGTACATCGCCACACGGTTTTCACTGCTCGCTACAGACACACGCTGAAGGGTCCGGACCGCGGCAAATGGGAAGTCGAAGTTCGCGCCGAAGCCGACGCACCACTAGTCACCGTCGACCAAGTCGTCCGTGGCGTGATGAAACGGGCCGGTGAACCCTTCGAGCCCGAACGAATCTCGGCCTCGGCGTTCAAGTCCATAGTCGCTGGTACCGCGGCTCTTTAGCGTCCGCTTCGGCTTGCATCTCTGTATGCGATCGGCGAGGGCGACCTCTTCGGCCGCCTGTCCTCGCCCGCCGCGCAGCTGCGCTGCGCGGTACCGCCGCCGGGGCGGCGCGTGGGCTGCGGAGCGGCCTGCGAGGACACCCTCACCTCCCTGGACAGATATACAACTGCAGCGGCGCGAAGCGCCGCACTGCCCCGCGCGGAGGTGCCCGTCGTCGCACGCAAGCGCGAGAACGCCGAGCTACGCTCGGCCCGCTGCGCGGAGGCGGCGGCACGAACTCTTCGCTGCGAATGAATCTCGTGGGGAGTCGGAAGGGGGTCCTCGTAGTCGCTTTCCAAAGCGAGCGACCAAGGAGACCCGCGACTGAGCGGAGCGAAGGAGCGTTGTTAGGGGCTCCGCCCGAGCGAGTGTAGCGACGGAGCAGGACCCCATGCCGACGCACCGGCGAAAAAGTCAGACCGCCAAGCGAGGGACCACTGGTGTCAGCAACGAAGCGGCGGCCGGTGCGTTCTCGGCGTTGGCTGCAGCGTAGCGGGCGAGGACTGTGCGATGAATGTCGCGTGCGTTCTCGATCGTTTCGGATGATAGGCCAAGACGCTCCGGCGAGATGATGAATGGATAGACCTGATCACCCCCCGCCGAGCCGTGGGCTCCGACCTGATCGTCGAACGAGATGATGTCGTAGCCGTCGTACGTGCCGAACAGTACGCAGTCGCCGGCATTCGGCTGACGCACCAGCGACTCCACGGCACGCAGCACATACGGCTCGGTGCCAAAGATCTCGAGCGGATTCTCCCCCGAGATAATCTCGATCTGTCCGTCCCTCAGAGTCGCGCGGCCGTGCTTGCTGGCCAGACTCACACCGTCGCCCTCGAGCGCGGCAACCAACCCGATTCCCGGATGCGCGATCAGCCGTTCGTAAAGTCTCGCCCACCGCGGGTCGGCGAGTATCTGGTCCAGATGCAGTCGCTGCTCAAGCGTCGCGAAATAGACCAGCGCGAGGCACGAGCTGTAGGTGACCACGATGTCGTGCGTCCGGTCGACGCGATACTTCTCCGGGAAAATGATCTCACGCAACCCATACCGGCTTCTGAGCCAATCGCGGAACCTCCGGATCGCGCTCCTCGCGCCGAACGATGCGGGAGTCAGCTGCGCGACCGCTTCGACAACCTCAGGACCGATGTCCGAGTACTCGGTGTCCTCGGCATAGCTGGCGAGGGCTCGCGGGGCGGGCGCGCTCGTGTTCATTGCCTCGTCGAGAATCCCCTGCACGGTGGCGCCCAGGGACTCGCGGTACTTCACCCTGTAGCTCTGGGCCGGAGTCATTCCGTGATCGGACAGAATCACGAGGTCGTACCCGCGTCCTCCCGCCTGCTGCGCCATGCGCCAGATCTCGGCGATGCGGGCGTCGGTGCGCCGCATATCGGCCAGCGCTTGCTTGCTCGAGGGCCCGAAATGGTGCGCGAGCTCGTCGTACTGCATGAAGGTGCTGTAGATGACCGGCACGCCGAGATAAACGTCGAGAAGGATCGCCATCGTCTGCAGCTCACGGATGATGACGTTGCTCAGGATCCGGATGAAGGGGAAAATTCCCTCTGAGTGCGTGGCTCTTCCAGCCAGCTCGCCGCGCGCGCGCTCCCATTCCTCGAGAAGCCACTCGAAGGCGCTCTGCAATACCATCCGCACCATTCTGATCGGATGGAGCAGCATAAGGAGTCCCATCCGCGTTCCGCCGAGGCGGCGGTACACCGACATCTTTTCGCGGGTGGCGACGGTAAACGCGACTGTCTGTGCGTCTCCGTCGAGAAGATTGACGTAGCTCGAGCCTCCAGCGAGTGCGCCAGGCGAATGGATGCGGTCGCGTATGTATTGCACGCCGTGGGGCGCGTTGCACGTTATTACCTTGCGCGCCGCCTTGTCGTAAAAACGGAACGCCGGAATCCCGCCGTTTTCGCCGTGAAACATCCCTGCCTGGCAGTAGGGCGTCGCCGAGGGAAGTCCGCAGAAAAACCGCCGGAGAGCAAAACCCTCGCGCAAGAGACGCGCGATCGTCGGACAAAGGCCCAGCTCGAGCGCGCGTCGAAGATCGGAGTACGCGAGCGCATCGATCTGGAGCATGATGAGCCCGCGCTGTGGCGGACGCGGACGTTTCTCGCGCGCGAAAGGGCGGTACTTCGTGCGATAGTACCACTGCAGCAGCGGTCCGGCGCGTGGGCGCGCTCGGCGCTCCGTTACGCCAGGAGACTTTTTATCTGGCGTAGGAGATCGCCTATTCGGACTGGCTTGAGCAGAACGTCGGCACAGCCTGCATCGAGACAGCTGCGGCGCGATTTTGCATCGTTATGTCCTGTCATCGCCAGCGTCGCGCGGGGAGGGGAGCCTCGCTCTTTGAGAGCTTCGAGAATCTCCAGACCGTTTCCATCGGGCAGCGAGAGATCCAACAGCATTAGATCGACGGGTGCGGCCGTTCCCTGCTCGATTCCCTCAGCCACGGTCGCAGCCGTGCTAACCTGGTAGCCGGCCTCGGTGAAAAGGATCTCAAACGCCTCTGTGACCAGTGGGCTGTCTTCCACGATCAGTATGCGGGATGGCACTAATCGCGGGGAGCGTCGAACGGCAGCGTGAAATAGAATCTGCTTCCTTCGCCAAGCTCACTCTCGACCCAGATCGTTCCCGAGTGAAGCTCTACGAGCTTGCGAGCGATCGCCAGTCCCAGCCCGGTTCCGTGATGCGGCCGCGACGGCGATGCATCCACCTGCGCGAACTCGCGGAATACGAGATCGAAGTGCTCGCGCGCGATTCCGCGGCCGTTGTCGCCGACTTCCACCACCAGCTCTTCGCCGTCCCGGCCCCGCCGCGAAAACGCCACCCAGACACGCCCGCCATCCTGAGTGAACTTGATCGCGTTCCCAATCAAATTGCCGAGCACGTGCTTCACCTTATCGCGGTCGCCATATACGAGGGGCAGGTCGTCGCCGTTCAGACGCTCGATCGTCAAACGCTTCTTCGCCGCCAGCGCCTGATTCAGCAGCCTCACCTGGTCGACGACTTGGGTAATGCTGAAATCCGTCCGTGCGAGCGCGACCTGATCGCTTGCGCTCCGCACGTAGGTGAGGATCTCATCGATCATGTCGAGCAGCTGCTGTCCGCCGTTCACTATCCCCGACACGCTGTCCCGCTGCTTGGTATTGAGCTCACCAAGCATTCCCTCGCGGAGTATCTCCGCGTGCGTGATGATCGCCGCGAGCGGAGTTCGCAGATCGTGCGAGATGTTGGAGAGGAACTGCGTCTTGAGCTTGTCGCGAGATTTCAGCTCGTCGATCGTGCTCTGCGCTTCCTTCGCCTGGGCCTCCAGGGTTTTCAGGCGCTTTTTCATAGCTGCGGCGTCGCCACGGTCTGACATGATCATATTGTACGTGCAGGCACATCCGTTGCCAACGCCTCGGCCTCCACGGCATCCAGGAGCTGCTGCCGGCGCAGAAGTGACCAGTAGCGGCCCCGGAGTGCCATCAGCTCCGGGTGCCGGCCCTGCTCGACGACGGTGCCCTTTTCCAGCACGATGATCCACGACGCGTCGCGTATCGCGCTGATGCGATGCGACGCGATAAGCGCCGTTTTCCCAGCGAGTGCTTCGCGGAGAGCCCGCAGGATTTCTGCCTCTGTCTGCGTATCGACCGCCGAAAGCGCGTCGTCCAGCAGCACGATACTCGGCTTTCTCGCCAGCGCGCGGGCGAGCGATGCGCGCTGCTTCTGGCCGCCGGAAAGGTTGATGCCGCGCTCGCCGAGAATGGTCTCGTAGCGCCCGGGAAAGTCGTCGATGGTTTGGCCGAGCTGCGCGACGGTTGCAGCCCATTCTCCGGTCTGAGTCATACCGCCCGTTCCGTACGAGAGATTCGAGCCAATCGTGTCGCTGAAAAGCAGGCTCTCCTGCGGGACGAAGCCGATTTCCTGCCGCAGCTCCTCCGGAGCGACGTTCCTGGTTGGAATCCCATCGATGAGGATCTCCCCCTCCTGCGGATCGTACATGCGCGGAATGAGATCGATGAGAGCGCTCTTTCCGCTGCCGGTCGCGCCAACGATGCCGAGTGTGGCTCCGGCCGGCGCGGTGAAGCTGACGTTCCGCAGCACCCAGCGCGGCTCACCCGGCGCATCCGACGGGTAGTGGAAGCCAACGTTTCGAAACTCGATGTTGCGCCCCGAGTTTGTCGGCGGCAATTCCTGGCGTGGCGATTCTCCGATGATAGTCGGACGAACCTTGAGAATCTCCACCAGGCGACCCATCGATGCCTCGCCGCGCTGGAAGAGATTTACAACCCAGCCAAGCGCGATCATCGGCCAGGTGAGCATCGTGAGATACATCCCGAAGGCGACGAACGAGCCCACCGATATCGTCCCCTTGATCGCGAGCGCTCCGCCTGCTCCCAGCACGATGACAGCGCCGAGTCCGCCGAAAAATGCGAACAGCGGGTTGAGCGTTCCCCACAGGCGAACGAGCGACATGTTGAGCGCGAGATATTGCTCGTTGAGCGCGCCGAACCGCTCGATTTCTGCCGCCTCCTGGCGATACGCGCGCACGATTCGCGCGCCGGTCAGATTCTCCTGCGCGTGAGTCGTCAGCGACGAGAAGTGCTCCTGCACTGCCTCGAAGCGGTCGTGGATGGCCTTTCCCATCCGGATCGTCAGGATTGGCAGCACGATCAGCGGCAGCAGAGCGAGCAGTGTCAGCCTGACGTCGATCCGCAGCATGAAGTACAGCGCGAACAACGCGCCCGTGATCGTGTTGGCCAGGTACATCACCGCGGGACCGACTGCGGTTCTAACCGCGCTCAGGTCGTTCGTGAGGCGCGCCATGATGTCACCGGTCCGTGTTCGTGCAAAGTACGCCGCGTCGAGCGTCTCCAGATGAGTGAAGAGATCGTTGCGAAGGTCGTACTCGATCCAGCGACTGACTCCGTTCATCAGCTCCCGCATGCCGTATCTGAAGGCGCCGCCGACGATGGCGGCGAGGACGATGAGGCCGCTGAGCTGCCAGATCGTCCGCATGGGGGCCCCGGCGCTGATCGCATCGATCGCGCGCCGCAGCAACCAGGGTATGACGCTGGTTACCGCCGCGGACGCCAGGACGATTAAGAGACCGGCTGTAAAGGGGATCCAGTAGGGTTTGTAGTATGGCGCAGCGAGTCTGAGATTCTTCATATTTGGCATGTGGATTGCCGTCTACGTACACTCATGAGCTTGGGTAAAACCAGGCGCTCACCACATGGAGGAGGCTTCATGGTGCAATATATTCCCCGGCTAAGCGCGTCGCTCGCGCTCTCATTGGCGTTGCTGGCTGGTGCTTGTACATCCAAGTCGGATACTGCAGCTGCAGATTCGGCTCTCAACAAAGACATTCAGCTCGCTGGCGGCGACACCGCAGCGCAGCCGACCCTTACTGACGTCCCGGCAGGCACGACTGCTCCGACGACGACGACCACGAAAACGACGACGACGACAACGAAGACGCCCACGACCAAGCCGAAGGCGCCCACTACGTCCGTCACGAGAAGCGGCAACACCGTGACCCGGAACCCCGCGGGATCGGCTGCTAAGATCGGGACGATCCCAGCCGGTGCTACGCTCAACCTTGCTGCCGGATCGAAGATCTGCACGAACACGAACCACGTCGGCGATCGCTTCAACGCATCGGTGAGCAACGCAATCGTCGGCTCGAATGGCGCCGTGATTCCGGCTGGCGCAACGGCGAGCGTTGAAGTAACCGAGCTCAAGCGCAGTGAGAACGCCAACGACAACGTGGTGATGGGATTCCGCGTAGTCTCGGTGAGTTTCGGCGGCCACACTTATCCGGTGAGCGCCAACACGACTTACGCGCAGGTTGATAAGGTCAAGAACCAGCCGAAGAGCAAGGATGTGCAGAAGGTCGTCGGCGGCGCTGCTATCGGTGCTATCGCTGGACAGATCCTCGGTAAGAGCACGAAAGCCACGGTGATTGGTGCCGCGGTTGGTGGTGCCGCTGGAGCTGGTGCCGCAGCAGCCACGGCGAACTACGAAGGTTGCGTCAACGCGGGCAGCCGCATTACCGCTACGCTCAACTCATCGACTCAGGTTAACATCTGAGGGAGCCCAAGCGGAAAAAAATCCGGCGTGAGAAATCACGCCGGATTTTTTTGTCCGCTAACGCCGGCGGGATTGCGTCCCGCTAAAACCCCACCGCGCCGCCGCGCGAGCGCGGGTCGTCCATCCCTTCGTAGCCGCCCTTCACCCTCATGATGGAAGCGGCTGACGCAATGCCGCTCAGCTCGTACACATAGTGCCCCATCTCGCGCAGCCGCGCGATAACAGCCGGCTTTGCGCCGCCGGCCTCGATCCGGATCGAATCGGGCAGGGACTGATGGTGGATTCGCGGCGCGCTCATCGCATCCGCCAGGGACATTCGGTGGTCGATGACGTCGAGAATGATCTGCGACGTCGCCGAGATGATTCTCGGGCCCCCGCGCGCGCCCGTCACCAGAAGAAGATTTCCCTTCGGATCGAGAACGATCGTCGGCGACATCGCGCTCAGCATTCGCTTGCCCGGCGCGATTGCGTTCGCCGCACCCTGAATCAGCCCATACATGTTGGGGACGCCTGGCCGAGAGGTGAAGTCGTCCATCTCGTCGTTCAGAAAGAACCCGGCGCCGCTCACGAACACTCCCGACCCGTAGAGATCGTTGAGAGTCGTTGTTGTCGCGACGGCATTGCCTTGGGCGTCTACGACCGAGTAGTGCGTCGTCTCATTTCCTTCACGCAACCCGGCCTCGAGCTGCGTTGTCGCTTGGGCGCGATCGCGCGGAATAGACTTGGCGATCGCTCTCGCGTACGCCCTGCTCGTGAGCGTTGAGAGCGGAACCGTGACGAAGGCTGGATCGCCGAGCTTGGAGTTGCGGTCGATGAACGCCCGTTGAGATGCAGAAGCGACCGCGTGGATTCGTTCGGCGCTCCCGAATGGAGAAGCCGGGCCATACGCCTCCAGAATGTTCAGCATCTCAGTGATGGTCGTGCCACCCGATGAAGACGGTGGCACCGAGATCAGCGTATAGCCCCGATAGGTGCTTCGAATCGGCTGACGCCAGATAGGCCGATACGCGGCGAGATCTTCTTTCGTGATGAGACCGCCGCTTCGCTGCATCTCGGCGGCGATCGAATCGGCGATACTTCCGCGATAGAAGGCAACTGAGCCGGAGTCCGCAATCAGCCGGAGCGTGCGGGCGAGCGCCGGCTGAACGAGTCGGGATCCAATAGACGGCGGCGCGCCGTTCGGCAGAAAGAGCGATTTGCCCGCAAAGCTTCCGATTCGATAGGCCTCTCCCGAGAGCGAGCGAGAGAGAGTGGAATCCACGACGACGCCTTCCGCCGCGAGGCGGATCGCGGGCGCGATGACCCGCGCGATGGGAAGCGCGCCGTACTTGCGATGCGCTTCGAGCATTCCAGCGACAGCACCCGGAACGCCGGAGGCCTTGGATCCGATTACGCTTTCACCCGTGACCTTGCCATCCGCGCCGACGTACATGTCCCGCGTCGCAGCGCGAGGCGCGGTCTCGCGATAGTCGATCACCGCGACACGGCCGTCCGCCATTCGGATGACCATGTATCCGCCGCCGCCCAGATTCCCCGCTTCGGGGTATGCCACCGCCAGCGCGAAGCCTGTCGCGACCGCTGCATCGACGGCATTGCCGCCCTGCTGCATGATCGCCGCGCCGACCCCAGCAGCGATCCGACTGTTGGAGGCGACCATCGCGTGCGGTGCGAACGAGGCATGACCGCCAGCGGAAAAGCGCCAACTCGCTGGAAACACGGCGGGAACCCGCGGCGGTATCGCAGGGTCGTCCGCCGCAGGCGCAAATGGCGCGGCGGCGAGGAGCCAGGCCGATCCAACGATGACCGCGCCAAATATGAATGATTTTTTCAGACGGCTCTCCTGAGGTGCGGGCGTGAATTCTTCGTTCGAACGTGAATTCTATCGGCGCCGCACCCCGGCGTCAGCTACCGCCGTGCGGTGCGGCTTCCGAATCCCATGCGAAGCGATGCGCGCAGTCCAGGCATCCGGTTCGTGTTGCTGGTGCCGTTCGACAATCCCTTCCTTTCGTGGATCGCGTAAGCGTAATCCCACGTCAGGTCCAGGTTGGTCCGAGGGCTGAGCCCGTAGCCAAATCCATAGGAAAACGCAAAAAGGGGGTCGATGTTTCCGCCGCTGGGTTCCAGCTTCGCGCCGTCGGATTCGCGCTTGAGATTCTTGTATGCGACGACGCCGCCATTCAGCTCCAGCACCTGATGGAAACCGGCTCCCGCGCCGGAGTGAAATGTCGCGACGAGAGTCATCATGTCGAGATTTGCGTTGCAGCTAGCAGCCAGTGCAGGACACCCGGTTGCCGAAGAATACAGGAAGGGCACTCTCGCCCAACTTCCCGCAACACCGAAAGACGAACCGTTGCTTCCGCCCTTCTCGAGAGATGCGCGATACTGAAAGTTCGTGGAATTGCCAAAGTCCCAGGTGCTTGCCGTCGCGCCGTCATTGACGCCGTTGGCCTGGAACCCCGATACCCCCGCACTGATCCAGACACCCGGATCATTGCTGAACACCGGGCGCCGGGGAAACTGGGCACTGAGTGATCCCGCGCAGAACATCGCCATTAATAACGCCAGAGAAAAACGTCTCATCATCGTGCTCCAGGTTGTCTTGCGATTCGCGCGAGGCGTCGGGTAAGTTTGGTCGTGGCTCACCGCTCGGCAACGCATTGATGTTGGACCCCCGCGAAACGGAGCGCCGCAACCCGCGTACTGCTTCGATCGATCTCGCGTCTCCGCTTGAGATCGCAGACATGATAAACGCGGAAGACCGGAGAGTTCCGGATGCGGTCGCTACTCAACGCGAGCAGATCGCTCGCGCGATCGAGCTCGCTGAAGCGACATTTCGCCGCGGCGGCAGGCTGTTCTACGTTGGAGCCGGAACGTCCGGCAGACTCGGCGTGCTCGATGCGAGCGAGTGTCCCCCGACCTTCGGCACCGATCCGGAAATGGTTCAAGGGATAATCGCGGGTGGACTGCCGGCGCTCACGCGTTCGCAGGAAGGCGCGGAAGATGTCGTCGAGAACGGCGCACGCGTCATCGACGAACACGGCGTGAACGAGAAGGACTTCGTGATCGGCATCGCCGCATCGGGAACCACGCCGTACGTTCGCGCCGCGCTCGAGCGGGCCGCAGTGATCGGAGCGAGCACTGGAATCGTGGCCTGCTCGCCTCCGCCGGCCGATCTCGTGTCGAGGGTCGACGTGTCGATCCTGGCGATAGTCGGACCCGAGGTCGTAACCGGCTCCACCCGCATGAAAGCGGGGACCGCGACCAAGCTCGTGCTCAACACCATCACAACCGGTGCGATGATCAGACTCGGCAAAACGTACGGCAACCTGATGGTCGACCTCCGTGCCACAAACAACAAGCTAATCGATCGGAGCCAGCGAATCGTGATGGAGGTCTGCGGGGTGTCGCGCGACGAAGCGACGAAGCTTCTCGAGCGCGCCGGCAAGAGCGTGAAAATCGCGATCGTGATGCAGAAAGCTGGAGTGTCGCGCGAAGATGCGGAGAAGCTGCTCGCCGACAACGGCGGTGTGGTCAGGCGCATAACCAAAGATCCTCCTCCACCGATCAATGAGCGCTAAAATCTCGTCGGGCGTCGTGGTTGGATTGATGTCGGGCACGTCGCTCGACGGAATCAGCGCCGCGGTGGCGCGCTTTCGCGATGAGAGGGATGGCAGGATCGGCGTCGACCTTCTTGCTTTCACATCGCGAGCGTACACGCCGGCTGAACGCACGCGCCTGAGTGCGGCGCTCGGCGGCGGTACCCCGGCCGAATACTGCCGGCTCAACTTCGATCTTGGCGGGTGGCTTGCCGATGCCGCGATCGCTGTCATGGCCGAAGCCGGCGTCGCCCGCGAAGACATCGCGGCAATCGCATCGCACGGACAGACGATCTGGCACGAGCCCGGACACTCCACATGGCAATGGGGCGAGGCGGCTGTCATCGCCGAGCGAACTGGCATCCAGGTGATAAGCGACTTCCGCGTGCGCGACGTCGCGGCGGGTGGGCAGGGAGCGCCGCTCGTTCCAATGGCGGATGCGATGCTGTTCTCGTCGCCATCGGATTGGCGAGGCCTCCAGAATCTCGGCGGGATCGGGAACGTCACCATCGTTCCGCCACTTGGGCAGATCGAAGGGGTACGCGCGTTCGATACCGGTCCTGGGGTCGCGGTGATTGATGGCGTCGCCCACTCGCTCAGGCCGGAACTTTCTTACGATGTCGATGGCAAGATGGCGCGTGCGGGGCGTCCCAACATGCGGATAGTGAAGGAGCTGCTGGCGCATCCCTATTTCAGCGCGCCCCCGCCCAAATCCACGGGGCGCGAGCTCTTCAACTCCGACTACGTCCAGAAGCTCATTGCCACCACGCGCGCCCTAGGCGCGACCGACGAGGACATCGTTGCCACGGCAGTACAGCTGACCGCGGAAAGCATCGGTGACGCGTATCGCCGCTTCATCGCTGAGCCTGTGCGCGAAATTCTCGTCTCCGGAGGGGGCGCGAAGAACCCCGCGTTGTTCGACGCGATCGAGAAAGCCGCCGCCCCGATAGCGGTTCGCCATTTCGACGACATCTACTTCGACGGGGAGGCGAAAGAAGCGGTGGCCTTTGCATTGCTTGGATACCTCCACGTGACGAAACGACCTGGGAACGTCCCAACGGCCACCGGCGCGCGCGGCCCCCGCATTCTCGGCAAGCGGACTCCCGCATGAGCGAAATTGCCGAGCTCTTCTATCCCGCGATCCGCTGGGACGCGACGCGCGGATACGAGGACCAGCGGGAAGCCATCGAGAACGCCCTCAAGCTGGGCGTCGGCGGATTCATTCTGTTTGGCGGTCCGTCGGAGCAAGTCGCGGCACTGATCGAAGAGCTCCACACCAAGTCTCGCATTCCGCTTCTGATCGGCGCCGATCTGGAGCGAGGCGCTGGACAGCAGTTCGCCGGACAGACGGCGTTGCCGCCACTGGCAGCCATCGCATCGCTCGAAGACCTGCAGGCCATACGCCGGTCCGCTGCTGTAACGGCCCGCGATGCGCGTCAGCTCGGAATCAACTGGATCTACGCGCCCGACTGCGATATCGACGTCGAGCCCAACAATCCAATCATCGGAACGCGTTCGTTCGGGAGCGATCCCGAGCAGGTCGGTGAATACGCGGCTGCGTGGATCGACGCCTGCCAGTCAGAGGGCGTTCTCGCGTGCGCGAAGCACTTTCCCGGACACGGGCGCACGAAGACCGATTCTCACAAGGAGCTCCCGCGCGTCGAGGAGTCTGCCGAAACTCTCCGCGCGACCGATCTCATTCCATTCCGCCGCGCCATCGAGCGCGGAGTCGCATCGATCATGACCGCGCACGTCGCGTTTCCCGCATTGGATCCCAGCGGCGTACCGGCGACGCTCTCGCGCGAGATACTGACCAACATCCTGCGCAACGAGATGGAGTTCACCGGACTCGTCGTTACCGACGCTCTGATCATGGAGGCGGTGCTCGGCGGTGGCGAGACGGAGGCCGTGGTTCGCGCGCTCGATGCGGGCTGTGATTGCATGCTCTATCCGACGAACGTTGTCGAGTCGGAACGGGCGGTGCAAAGGGCAATCGACGAGAAGCGTCTCGACGGCGAGCGCATTCACCAGTCGATCGAGCGGAGGAGACGCTGGGCGCGGTGGGCGGCGCTCTCGAGAGATTCCGAACGCCCGGTCCATGATGACACCGGTTGGTCGATGCACATTGCAGAGCAGGTCGTGCACATGCTACGAGGGAGGATTCCCGATCTTCCACAGCCCTGGCACTTCGTAATCGTCGATGATGATCTCGGCGGCCCGTATCCGGCGCCGTCGCGCGATCCACTCATCTCAACATTGAGGGCGGGCGGAATCGATCTGGACCTGAATGGCGAAGCGCGCCCCGACGCTTCCACGGTGATCGCGCTCTTCGGCGACATCCGTGCCTGGAAGGGAAGGCCCGGCTACTCCGCGTCCGCGAAGGAAACCGTACGGAAGACGCTCGATCAGGCGAAGACAGGAAACCAGCTGATCGTTCAATTCAGTCATCCGCGCATCGCCGATGAATTGAACGTGTCCGCGCCGATTCTGTGCGCATGGGGAGGCGAAGCCGTGATGCAGAGGGCGGCCGCACATGTGATGCTTCGCGAGCTGGCGGCAAACAAGGCAGCGATGAACGCGCCGGCCGCGCGACGATAGCAATACTGCGAGGGGTCCAATGAGCGAGACCACTGTGAAAGCGTCGCCCGTTCGCATCTTCGGCCAGCCCAAGATGGGAATACTGCTGCTTCTGGGCTTCTCCTCCGGGCTGCCGTTTTATCTCACGAGCAAGACACTTCAGGCGTGGATGACCACGGCGAAGGTGGATCTGGCCACGATCGGTTTCTTCAGCCTCGTCACGCTTCCATACTCGCTCAAGTTCGTCTGGGCGCCCGTCATGGACCGCTATGTCCCGCCATTCCTCGGTCGCCGACGTGGATGGGTGCTCATTACTCAGATCCTGTTGTTGCTGGCGATCGCGGCGATGTCGCTCCACGACCCGCGCACGGGACTGAAGATGCTGGCGATCAATGCGATCGCGATCGCGTTCTTCAGCGCGTCGCAGGACATCTCGCTCGACGCATATCGCACCGACGTGCTGGAGAGCCGTGAGATGGGCGCCGGGGCGGCGGTGTTCGTGATGGGTTACCGGATTGCCATGATCACAACCGGGGCGCTCGCTTTTTATCTTGCCGATCGAATGGCGTGGCCCTCCGTATACCTCGTCCTCTCGATGCTGATGGTCGTCGGCGTCGCGACCACTTTTTTCGCACCCGAGCCGGTCTTGAGCGAAGCTCCCCCAAGAACTCTCGTGGAGGCGGTCGTGCTTCCGTTCGCGGATTTTTTTCAGCGCGTCGGCGTTCTCCGAGCGCTTCTGGTTCTGCTCTTCATCGTTGCGTACAAGTACTCCGACAGCCTGGCCGGAAGCATGACTACGCCGTTCCTGCTCCAGGCTGGTTTTTCCCAGAGTGAAGTAGGCGCGGTCTTCCTCGGCGTGGGTGTCCTTGCGACGATTGCGGGCGTTGTCGTCGCCGGCGCGGTGATCGGAAAAGTGGGGATCAATCGCTCGCTCTGGATTTTTGTGGTTTTCCAGGGCCTGAGCAATCTCACCTACTACGGGTTGTCTCTGGCGGGGAAAAACCACGCGTTCATGGTGGCCGCTGTCATCACCGAGAACTTCGGGCTCGGGCTCGTCACGGGCGCGATGACGGCCTATCTCATGATCATGTGCAACCGGCGGTTTACAGCGACGCAGTTCGCGCTGCTCTCGAGTCTGATGGCCGCGAGCAGAGACATACTGGTCGCGCCCGCTGGGAAGATCGCTGAATCGGTGGGGTGGCCCGAATTCTTCCTGATCACCGTCGCAATGGCGATTCCGCCGCTATTGCTGCTCCCGTTTATCGCTCCGTGGTCGCGCGACATTCCGATCGGCGCAGCGCCCCACACGGGAGAGACAGTACCCGCCTAGCCAGCAGCTTAGAGCTTGGAGGCCTCGCGCTGAGGATCAGCTTCGGGGTTCCGCAGGCGCGCCGTAACGACGGTCACATTGTCCGGAGCGCCAGTGTGCATCGCTTCTTCAATGAGAGCTTTGCAGATGTCCTCGGGACGCCCGGCGCCCTTGGTGATACGGCCGATCTCTTCCGCCGGCACCTGGTTCGACAACCCATCGCTGCACAACACGAGGAAATCGTCGTTCTCCAGCTTCACGCGATAGAAATCGGTGACGACCTTCTCCTCCGGCCCCAGCGCCTGGAGGATGATGTTGCGGTGCTCGCTCTGCGCCGCTTCCTTCGCCGTCATCCGGCCGGCGTCGATCAGCCGCTGTACGAATGACTGATCCTTAGTGAGCTGCTTCGCCGTGCCCTTGCGCACGAGATACGCTCGGCTGTCGCCCACCTGCGCGATGTACGCCTCACCGTCGAGCACCAGCGCAAGCGTGGTCGTCGTTCCCATGCCATGGTGCTCGGGCGACGCTGTTGCCTTCTGGTAGATCGCCTTATTGGCGATGTCGACTCCCCGCTTGAGCGCTCCCTCTATCGATTCGGGGGTCCGCTTCGGCACCTTGTGCCACCATCGGTGGAGCTCGCTGAGGATGGTCTCGGTCGCGATGGAGCTGGCCAGCGCGCCCGACGCCGCTCCGCCGACGCCGTCAGCGACGGTGAGGATGAAGGGCGCGGTGTGGACAGAAACCAGCGAGGGGGCGCTCATCGTCGCGATGTCGCCGGTTTCCAGATTCGCAATCAAAAAGGAATCCTGATTGTCGTGCCTGATCAGGCCGACATTCGAGATCCCAAAAATTTCTGCAATCAATTGTGGCTCGAAGGAGCGTTGTAAATCAGATCACGGGAGAGTCCTGCCTCCCGGTGCGACAAAAGATAGTGAAAGCAATTGAGCGGGGGCACTACCCATGCGTATTAGCAAGACTGGTTCCTTGAGGCGCGTGCAACCTACTTCTTAACTATGAAAGCATCGACATATAGGGTTTTGTCCTGTTGCCTCGTCGTCGCGAGCGCGTCCTGCGGACCCGCGACGCGGCCGTCTCCGCCGGCTCCGGTTGTAGTTCCGCCGCTCGTTCCCGCCCCAGTTCCTGCATCCAATCCAAAGCTGCCTCCGGTGCCCGACGTGCGCGGGCCGCTACAGATCAGTGTCGCGTATCCCAAGCCCGAGCAGCTCCTCACCGTCCGCGATTCGAATTTCATATTCGGCAGCGTGGGAACCGGTGACGCGGCGCTTCGCATCAACGGCGTCGCTGTTCCCGTCTGGCCCAACGGCGCGTTCATGGGGTGGCTGGCAGTACCACCGGATAGTGCGCCGCGATATGAGCTCCTCGCCACCAACAGCACCGGGCACGCACAGCTCACACTTCCGATCAGAGTTCCGCCCGTTCCCGACACCACGCATCGCGAGCCGCTCGTCGGCGACACGCTGCAGCCGGCGCCATCGCCGGACACGACATTGCCGATACGGGGGAACGTCTACGTCACGCTTGGCAACCCCGCTTCCACTGTCAATGACACGGATCGCGTTACGATTGCGATGCCCGAGCCGCGCGAGAGCGGCCAGGTTTACAAGTGGTTTCTGTTTCCGGGCACGCAGGTAAGAATCACCGGATACAGAAAAATCGGGAACACCGAATTCGTGCGTATAGAGCTGGATTCAGCGCAGGAAGCCTGGGTGCAGAGAAGCGAGGTCCGCGCTTCCAGCGTCGCCCCGCAGGTTCAGCCTTCGCCCACGCCGCCTCAGCCTGTGATTCCCGCGCAAGGCGCGCCGCCCATTCTCAATGCCGCGCCGGTCTTCAAGGGAGATTCCATTGTTACAGTGCGGCGAGTCGGCGTCGTCCGCGTGGAGCCGGCGGCCGAGTGGACTGACATTGTAATTCCGATGACCGGGCCGCCACCGCCCTATCTGGTCGAGGAGACCGACCGCACTGTTTCACTTTTGGTCTACGGAGTGAGAGGGGCGGCCGTAGTCTCGAACATGCCGGAGCCATCGAACGGCTATATCAACAGTGTTGTCTCGACTCCCGAGTCGACGCGCGTTCGCTACGCGATCAACCTGAATCGGGCTCCTTACGGATACCTCGCGCTGTGGCAACCGGGAGCGCTGACGTTCAGAGTGCGGCGTCCGCCGCGGATTGTGGACGCCACGTCGCCGCTGCGCGGCCTCACGATCACCGTCGATCCCGGTCATCCGCCCGCCGGCGCCACCGGCCCTACTCAGCTCTACGAGGGTGACGCGGTTCTCCCGGTCGGCCTCAGAGTCCGGGATCTCCTCGTGCAGCGGGGGGTCGACGTCGTGATGACGCGCACCACGCCCGATCCTGTGGATCTCGGATTGCGCGCGATCATCAGCCGCCGTGCAAACGCGCACGCATTTGTCTCGATTCACCTGAATGCCTTCCCCGATGGGGTCAATCCATTTGTCAACAACGGGTCTTTGACGCTTTATTTCTGGCCTCAGTCGATTCCGTTGGGACTGGTTACTCAGGCGGCTCTTCTCGCCGAGCTGGGACTCCGCGACAACGGAACCAAGTTTCAAAACCTTGCCGTCGCCCGCGGGACATGGATGCCATCGATTCTCACAGAGGGAGCGTTCGTCATCATGCCGGATCAGGAAGCGGCAATGAGAACGCCGACGTACCAGGAAGCATATGCCACGGCGATAGTGCGCGGCCTCGAGAGCTACTTCGCATCGTTGGCCCAAAAGCCGTGAGATCGTTCGCGTTGGCGGCCGCGTTCATTGTCTGCGCGGCTCCGCCAGTGCGCGCGCAGGTGCCGCCAAACGAGGAGTGGCGCACGCTCCAGACGCCACACTTTCGCGTGCACTTCAACCCCAACGTCGAGGAAGAAGCGCGCCGCGCGGCAGTCAACGCCGAGCGCGCCTACGCGGAGCTGTCTACGGAGCTGGTTCCGCCTCGGGGGACGATCGATCTCGTCGTCGCCGACAACTTCGATTTTGTTAACGGCTACGCGACGCCGTTTCCTTCCAATCGCATCGTCGTGTACGCCCACCCGCCTTCAGATGCATCGGGCCTGCGCAACTACGATGACTGGAACGCGCTCGTCATAACCCACGAGCTCACACACATCTTTCACCTCGACCGCTCGCGCGGCATCTGGCGGTTCGGCCAGGCGATCTTCGGCCGGAATCCGCTGCTGTTCCCAGGTCTGTACGAGCCGAGCTGGGTGATCGAGGGACTCGCGGTTTACTACGAGTCGCGAATGACCGGAACCGGGAGGCTGGAGAGCTCGGAGCACTCGATGATCGCGCGTGCCGCGGCGCTCGAGAATCGCGTACCAACATTGCAGGAGTTGTCGCCGGGGACATCGAGATTCCCGGGCGGCGAGGTGGTTTACGTCTATGGCTCGCTGCTGTTCGACTACCTGTCTCGCACGAAAGGGCCGGGAAGCATCCGTCAATTCGTCGAACGCGGCGCGAAGACGATCTTTCCATTTATTCTCACACCAACATCGCGCGGCGCGTTCGGGATGTCGTTCCAGACGGCGTGGGAGAAGTGGAGAGACTCGCTCGTTCGAGAAATGCGCGTCCCGCACGAAGTGATGCCGGGCTGGCGCCAGCTCACGCGAGACGGTCGTGTCGCGCTCTTTCCGCGCTGGCTTGGCGATACGACTCTCGTGTACGCTGGTGACAAGGGACGTGAGATGCCGTCCGCGTACGAGGTGACTCTATCGGGCCGAGAGACTCGGCTTGGGAGAAGGAACTGGTCGAGCCCCAACGTGAGAATGCCGGACGGTGGAATTCTTTTCTCGCAGCCGGATTTTCTCGATCCCTATCATATCCGCACCGACCTCTACGTCGAACGAGGCGGATCGCAGACGCGCCTCACCACCGGCGCGCGCCTGTCTACACCCGACGTACGCGCCGATGGTGAGATCGTAGCGGTTCAGGATCAGCCGGCCACAACGCGGCTCGTACGGATATTTCGCGACGCGCGGACAATCGTTCCGATCACCGCGACCAGCCTCGACACTCAGTGGGCCGATCCGCGCTGGTCGCCCGACGGCTCTCGCATCGCAGCGGTGAAACAAAGCCGCGGTCGGTCGGAGATCGTGATCCTGGATTCGGATGGAAAGACCATCGACTCGTTCGGCGCGACCCGCGCGATCAACTCGAGCCCGAGCTGGTCTCCGGATGGCCGCCACATCTACTTCTCGTCCGAGCGCAGCGGGACGCCCCAGATCTATGTGGCCGACGTGACATCATTTGCTCCGACAGTGTCACGGATCAGCGACGCATCCACTGGCGTCTTCGCCCCGGAAGTATCGCCCGATCAAACCCAGCTCGCGACGCTCGTGTTCCAGGTCGATGGATATCACGTTGGCGTTGCTCCGCTCGCGCGTACGGCATACCTCGCGGTGACCGACAGCGTGAGAGTCAGTCCGAGAGCCGGGTGCACCGACTGTGTCTCGATAGTGCCCGGGGTTCCACCAATGGGACAGATCGACACTTCGCGGGCTACCAACTATTCGCCATGGCCGTCGCTCCTGCCGCGCTATTGGACTCCCGTGTTCGAGAGCACGACCGACGATGGAACCTCCTTCGGTGCAGCGACGAGCGGATACGACATCATCGGCCGTCACGACTACACCGTTGAAGCACTCCGCAACAATCGCTTCGGACAAAACTCGGCGTGGCTATGGTACCGCTACGCTGGATTCGGGCTTCCTCTGATCGATCTTTACGCGTCGCAGAACTACGCGAACACCGCGTTCGAGCTGGCGATAGGGCCTGGCGTGGCGCCGGGCGACTTCGCTGAGCGGCAGCGAATCGTGTCCCTTCAGACGACGTTCATCCGGCCCCGCTTCCGGAATTACACGATCGCGTCAATCGGCGGAGAATTGCAGAATCTCAGCTACACGACGCAGCCCGACTCATTGCTCGGGTATTTGTCTCCATTTTACGCGACTGCCCGCAACTACCCCGCGATCGTTGGAACCGCGGGCTGGTCTAATACCCAGCGACCTGCCCTGAGCATCTCGCCCGAAGACGGTATCAGCGCGAGCGTCAACGCGCGGCAGCGGTGGCAGCGCGGCGGATCCGGCGGATCGACTCGCAGGGTCATCGGTGCTGGTCTGGCGTACAAATCACTTGATCTGCCCGGCTTCGCTCATCACGTCCTGGCGCTGCGCGCGGTCGGTGGCATCACCGACGAACGAAGTCCCGACCGGTTCAACGCGGGAGGAATCAGCGGGACGCAGCTGGAGCTTTTTCCGGGCTATGCGGTCGGAGAGCAGCGGCGGCCATTCGGCGTTCGCGGTTATCCGGTCAGCGCGGAGAACGGAATTCGCGCCTATTCCGCGGCCGCGGAGTATCGGGCTCCCTTGTTCGCGCCGTCGAAGGGGTTCCGCTTCATTCCGGTTTTTATCGATCGCACATCGTTGACTCTCTTTGGCGAGACCGGTCGCGCCTGGTGCCCTTCTACGGTCGCAACCAACGGAATCTGCCGGCCTGCGGACATCGACAGCCCGGTGATGGCATCCGCGGGCGCTGAACTCAACGTGGACACGGGAGTGCAGCTCGATTTTCCCGCGAGGCTCCGTCTGGGAGTGGCCTTTCCGCTCATGAATCGCGAGCGCCTGGCCGCATCGACAGCGCAGGCGTACGTGACATTCGGAGCGTCTTTCTAGATTCGATTCACGGGCGGCCCATTCACGATTGCGGTTGAACAGAGAGCGTCTTTGCCGACGTGTATCAAAGCAAACCGACATTTTTCCTGCTGAGTAAGGCGAAGCTCTAGTGCGAAGGGCGAACGATAAAGACGCAAAGAAAAATGCGACCAAGCATAGTCCGGAGCGACCTAAACGTATGCCTACGGGGTACTTAGAAGAGAGGGTAGATCTGCCGTCGTCGCCGCTCAGGTTGCCGCGACTCCCGGTGCTTGCTTTGAAACCGGGATTTTCCATGCAAAAGTAAGAAAACCCTGCCCCGCTTCATTTCGTGATGTGGAATACGTAAGTCGTTATCGTATAAGGCGATAACAATAGACTGGCGCGGACTCACGAATCCCGGTAGTATCCGTCCCCGCATCAGAATCACCGATGCCCCAGCATGCTTTTTCTGAGTCCGTCGTCCTAATAATTAGATATCTTTTTTTATTCACGGAGAGCTTCAAATAATGCCCATACCTGCCGTCCCGCCCGAAGGCGACGCCCTGCTGAATGACAACGCGCGTACCGTGATCGGAAAACGATATCTGATCAAGGACGCCACGGGCACGCCTACAGAGCGACCAGAGGACATGTTCTGGCGCGTGGCGGGCACGGTCGCCGAAGCGGACCGCCGCTACGGAGCAAGTGACAATGAAGTCACCAACATGGCAACCGAGTTCTACCAGCTGATGGTAGAGCGTCGTTTCGAGCCGAACTCTCCGACACTCATGAATGCGGGGCGTCCGCTCGGACAGCTCTCCGCTTGCTTCGTTCTGCCGGTCGAAGACGCGCTCTCGAATGGCCGCGACGGCATCTACGACACACTCCGTGCGATGGCGCTTATCCACCAGTCTGGTGGCGGGACCGGTTTCGGATTCTCGAAGCTGCGGGGCAAGGGATCGATGGTCCGCTCGACGACAGGCGTTGCATCGGGTCCGGTGTCGTTCATGAAGCTGTACGACGCATCGACCGACGCGGTAAAGCAGGGAGGCACGCGCCGCGGCGCCAACATGGGCATCCTGCGCGTGGATCATCCGGACATCATGGATTTCATCACCTGCAAGGAAGACCTGACGCAGATAACGAACTTCAACATCTCCGTAGCGGTGACCGACAAGTTCATGGCCGCGGTGAAGGCTGGAACGAGCTATGACCTCGTTGATCCAAGCAGTGGCAAGGTGACGGGACAACTCGAAGCGCGCGCAGTGTGGGACAAGATGATCGACGGAGCATGGAGAACCGGCGAGCCGGGATGCTTCTTCATCGACGAAGCAAACCGCTTCAACCCGGTGCCGCACGTCGGACAGTACGAGGCGACGAATCCGTGTGGGGAGCAGCCGCTCCTTCCGTACGACGTCTGCAACCTCGGCTCGATCAACGTCGGCTACTACGTGCGTGACGGGCAGATGGATTGGACCGCGCTCAAGCGCGACATCCATCTCTCCACGCACTTCCTCGACAACATCATCGACGTCAACAAATATCCGCTGCCGGAAATCGATGCGCTGTCGAAGAGGATCCGTCGCATCGGCTTCGGAATCATGGGCTTCGCTGATGCTCTGGTGCGTCTCGGCATCGCCTACAACAGCATCGAGGGCGTCGAGTTCGGACGACAGCTCCAGAAGTTCGTGGACGTCGAATCGAAGCGTGAGAGCGAGAGGCTGGCCAACGAGCGCGGACCATTCCCGGAGTGGGCGAGATCGATCTGGGGCCCCGACGAGACGTGCGCGCGCGATGCCAGGGGAAGCCGCATCCGTCAGATGCAGCTTCTCAGGAACTGCAACGTCAACACCATCGCACCGACCGGTACGATTTCGATCATCGCCGGCTGCTCTTCAGGCATAGAGCCGCTTTTCGCCGTTGCATTTATGAGAAATCAGGCGGGCGCGATGATGCCCGATGTGAATGAAGACTTCGTCGCGATCGCGAAAAAGGAAGGCTGGTATTCCGACGAGCTGATGGAGAAGATCGCCAAGGAAGGCCACATCCACTTCGACGAAGTGCCGAAGCAGTGGCAGCGCGTGTTCGTCACCGCGCACGACATCACGCCCGAGTGGCACGTCCGGATGCAGGCCGCCTTCCAGGAGAATTGCGATTCTGCGATCTCCAAGACGACCAACTTCCCGCACGTCGCTACCCCACAGGATGTGAGAGAGATCTACGAGCTCGCCTACGCGCTAAAGTGCAAGGGTGTCACTGTGTATCGCGACGGGTCGCGCGACAACCAGGTGCTTTCGACCGGAGCTACGCAGCAGGCCGCAGCTGATCGCGATGGCAAGGCCGACGCGAGAGCCGAGAGGGGCGAGCTGCACGGCACGATTGCGGAGCTCGAAGCGGACAACGCGAGACTGAAGCAGGCGCTGTTCGACACGGAAGCAGAGAACCTTCAGCGCCGCGCGAAGAGAGCGCGTCCGGACACGCTTCGTGGGATCACCACGCGTATCGAGACGCCGCTTGGCACGATGTTCCTCAACATCACCGAGGATGATCGGGGCCAGCCGTTCGAGGTGTTCATCAACCTCGGAAAGGCGGGCGGAGCAGCGATGGCTGATGCCGAGGCGATGGGACGATTGATCTCGCTGGCGCTGAGATCCGGCATTCCGATTCGCGAGGTGCACCGCCAGTTGCGCGGAATCGCGTCGGACAAGGCGATCGGGCTTGGTCCGAACAAGGTCCTCTCAGTTCCGGACGCCATTGGAATCGCGCTCGAGAAGTGGATGCGCGAGAAGCAGGGCGTTCAGCAGGATCTGGGCGGTCCGCTTTCGGCTCCTCCGGTGGAGATGGAGCAGCCAGCTCCGTCGCCTGTCGTGAATTCGTCCGAGGGTGGTCAGGGTCAGTACCGCTTCGACGCGCTCAATCGGAGCGAATCGTTCATCGGCACCTGCCCCGATTGCGGGTCATCGCTCGAGTTCGCCGAGGGTTGCGCGAAATGCCATGTGTGCGGTTTCTCGGAGTGCGGGTGACATAGAAGCAGGTTCATTTCGAAATCAAAAACGCCGTACAGAAATGTCCGGCGTTTTTTCTGACTGAGGCTCGAATCCGAGCATGTTCAACTGAACGCGGCGGGAGGCGTCAGGGGCCGAAGGTTGCTACCGAACCTTTCCGAACCAGGTGGCCTTTTTGATCGGCCTCTTCACCAGATCTTCGGGGCCGTACGTCTTCCCTCGCTTCCAGATGAAATCCATTTCCTCATTCACCGCGGCGAGCGCGAAGCGCGATTCCTTGATCAGCAGGAACGCCGCGTAAAGGAGAAGTCCCGCCCCGCAAAGACCCAGCGTTATCGGGACCATCGTAAAATCGGAGCTGGTGATCGCGACGAGCCCGATCGTCACGCTCGTGCCCACGAAGAAGCCGAGCGCCGCGTACAGTCGTGACAACGCGCGCTGGAGGAGCCGCGAGCGCGTCGTCACGAAATCGAGCTGGGTGAAGAGCATCCGACGCTCCTCTTCGCGGGAGTCGCTGCGCCGGTCGTCCTCGCGCGGAATCAGCGCGCTGGAGATCTCGCGGGTACGAATGACCGCTTTGCTCAGCCGGTCAGAAGTCGCGAGGATCAGCGATCCGCACGCGGAGATCAGCACCGCCGGTGTGATCATGGCGGAGAGGACTGATGTCGCCTCTGGGAAAGTGCTCATTTGCGGGCCGCTGTCATTTTGTGAATAATGGGTGGGACGCTCGATGCGGGGTAGTCGCTCTTGCCTTTCCGGCGCTCCGTTGCTCCCTTTACTCGTCACCTCTCACGAGCAAATAATCATGGACGACCGCAAGCTCCGGGCGCTCGCCAAGAAAAACGCCGCCAAGGCAGCGACATCGACCGGCCGGAAGGGCTTCGGAAAGAAGTACGACAAGAACCTCAAGGACCTGCCGACCGACGAGGCGACGCTCAAGGAGAGGCAGGAGCACGAGCGCTTCTTCAAGGAGATGCGCAAGCGCGAATTCTGACGTGAGTCCGCCGCCTTAGGTCAGCGCGAGGACGCTAAGAGCCGCCATCGAAACGCGCATCGACTACGGCGCGCGCCTTTTTTATCGTCCGCTTTCGGAGTCGCAGCGGATCTGATACCGGGATGTAGTCGAGCTCGACGCCCGACGTGACGCGCTTCAGGAGCATTCCGCCACGCGCCATGTCGCCGTGACCCAGGAATTCTATCGGAAACACAAGCCGCGCTCCGAAGATGGGCTCCAGCACGTCGACGTACTTTCTGGTCGCGACGCTGCCCAGGAGGACCACTTCGCACCCGGGTCCCACGGTCTCCGCCAGCCGCTCGGCGTCGCGCTCCAGCGGTAACCTGTACCGCGTCTCGTCCGCGTCGATCGGCACCGACGCGAAGCGCTCGAGATCCTTGAGCGTGACTGCCGCGTCAGGCGTCGATAGACCGTCTGAGGGCGTGATGATGTGAATTCCTGACGCTACCCCCTCCGGAGCGCTCACGAACGCCCGGGAGTAAGTCAGCTTTCCCCGGAAATAGAGGCCGCTCAGGAAGCTGAACACGTCTCCCAGCGGGGCGCCTTCCGTGGTGCGGACGCGCCTTGCGATATCGAACTCCGCCCGGTCGTTGAACAGGAGCTCGGCGCGCTTTCCGCTGCTGCTGGCTGGCGAGAGCACAAAGATTCGGTGCTGAGGCACGGCCCCAACTACGGCAAGTATTTCGCCGCTCTGATAGAGGGCGCGCCGGGCCGCGAGGCGTTAGAATTGGAGAGGGGGAATTTCATGGCAAAGAACAGATTGCAAGAGCTTCACGACATCGGGCAGTCGATCTGGCTCGACAGCATCGATCGGAGAATGCTCAACGACGGAGAGCTCGACCGCCGCATCCGCGACGATGCGCTCACCGGCATGACATCCAATCCTACGATCTTTCAGAAAGCGCTCGCATCGAGCAACGCTTACGATGATCAGATCGCCGAAGTGGAAGAGAAGGGACTCTCGAGCTGGGAAATCTTCGAGCTCCTCGAGACCACCGACGTGCGCGACGCCTGCGACCACTTTGCCGGCGTCTACAGCTCGACACGCGGCGCGGATGGATACGTCTCGATCGAAGTTTCGCCGGGAGTCTCCCACTCGGCCGATGCGACCGTAGAAGAGGCGCGCCGCCTCTGGAAGACGGTCGATCGCCCGAACGTCATGGTGAAAGTGCCGGGCACTCCGGAAGGCGCCCTCGCTGTGCGCCGGCTCATCGCCGAAGGAATCAACGTGAACATCACCCTCCTTTTCGCGATTGAAGCGCACGAGCGGGTGATCGAAGCCTACCTCGCCGGCCTGGAGGATCGCGTCAAGGCTCGCCAGCCAATCGACGGGCTCGCATCGGTTGCCAGCTTTTTCGTGAGCAGAGTTGACACCGACATCGACAAACGACTCGATGGCCTGATCGCAAAAGCGCTGGGCCCGGAAAAAGACAGGCTCAAGATGCTCCAAGGTCGCGCGGCCATCGCCAACGCGAAGCTCGCGTACCGGCTGTTCAGGCAGAAGTTCGCCGGACCGCGCTGGGAAGCGCTCGTGAAAGAGGGCGCCCGCGTCCAGCGTCCGCTCTGGGCGAGCACCAGCACAAAGAACCCCGAGTATCGTGACGTGATGTACGTGGAGGAGCTTATCGGGCCCGACACCGTCGACACGATGCCTCCCGCCACAATCGACGCCTTCCGCGACCATGGCGTAGTGCAGAGAACAGTCGACAAGAAGGTCGCCGCCGCCGAAGGATTGCTGAAAGAGATCGAGGCGGTGGGAATCTCGATGAAGGAAGTCACCGCAAAGCTTCTGGTGGACGGCATCGCCAGTTTCCAGAAATCTTTCGACGAGCTCATCGCCGGACTCGAGGCGAAGATCGGCTCACTCACACCTGGCGGGAAGTGACCGGCATTTACACTCCCCGTACCAAGATCGTTTGCACTCTTGGACCTTCGACCGCTAGCTACGACACTCTGCGCGGGCTGATCGAAGCAGGCATGAACGTCGCGCGGGTCAACTTTTCGCACGGAACGCACGAGCAGCACGTGAAGACCATTGCCATGGTCCGCCGGCTGGCGAAAGAGGCGAACAAGCCCATCGCCATCCTCGGCGATCTCCAGGGTCCCCGGATCAGGATCGGCGATCTCTCCAAGCCGATACCGCTCAAGGTGGGCGAGGACGTCACGCTCGTCCACGAAGGCCACGAGAAAAATGGCGAGATCCCTGTCACGTACGACCAGCTCGCGCACGACGTGCGGGTTGGCGACAGGATCCTGATAGACGACGGGCTCATCGAGCTGGTCGCGCTCGACGTCGGCAACTCGCGAGTCAGAGCGCGGGTGCTCAACGGCGGCGAGCTAAAAAGCCACAAAGGCCTCAACCTTCCTGGCATCCAGGTGTCGGCTCCATCGATCACGGAGAAAGACGAAGCCGACATCAAGTTCGCGATCGAGCAGGAAGTCGACTACCTCGCTCTCAGCTTCGTGAGACGCGGTGAGGACATCGAGTCGCTGCGCAAGATGATTCCCAAGTGGCTGCTCGTTGTGGCGAAGATCGAGAAGGACGTCGCGCTCCAGAACATCGAAGCAATCGTGAGAACGAGCGATGCCGTGATGGTCGCCCGCGGCGATCTCGGAGTGGAGCTCCCATTCGAGGCAGTGCCCGGGGCACAGAAGAGAATCATTCGCCTCGCCAACAGGTATGGGCGCCCTGTCATCACCGCGACCCAGATGCTCGAGTCGATGATCGAGCACCCGCGCCCGACCCGCGCCGAGGCAAGCGATGTCGCCAACGCGATCATGGACGGAACGGACGCCGTGATGCTCTCGGCCGAGACGGCAGCGGGCGCGTATCCGCGACTCGCGGTGGAGGCGATGACACGCATCATCAAGGAGATCGAGACGCATCCTCCGGTTGCACCGTTCGCGGGAGCGGAACAGGGCGACGGCATCGTCACCACCGAAGTCGCAATCGCAGCCGCGACGGTGGCGGCTGTCGACATGCTCGCGGCGCCTCTCGTCGTCGTCTTCACCAAGAGCGGCTTCTCCGCCCGTGTCGTGGCTTCGAAGCGGCCGGCGGTTCCCATTCTAGCGCTCACCGACGAGGCCCGGACGTACCGCCAGCTCGCTCTCGTGTGGGGCGTCGTGCCCGAGCTCGTGCCGCATTGCGCAGACTATGACGAGATGATGCTGCAGACCAAGACCGTCGTTGTTCAGCGGGAGCTTGCGAGCAGCGGCGACCGAATCATCGTCACCGCCGGCGTGCCTTTCGACATGCCCGGCACCACCAATCTGCTCAAGGTGGAGACCGTCTGAAGCTCACGTTTCTGGGGACGGGAACCAGCTTTGGCATCCCCCAGATCGGATGTACGTGCGAGGTGTGCAGATCGACGGACCCGCGGGACAAGCGAACGCGTGTGGGCGCGCTCGTCGAGACCGATGGAGGCACGACGATCCTGATCGATACGCCGCCGGAGCTGCGGTTGCAGTTGATCGCGGCCGGAGTGAGCAACATCGATGCGATTTTCTTTACGCACGATCACGCGGATCACGTGCACGGCATTGACGACATTCGAGCGCTGTCGGACCGCGGCCAGGGGCCGATAGAGATGTACGGTCCACCCGATTCGATGGCCCGCCTGGCAAGTCATTTCCCGTACATCTTCGATTTTTCGGTCCGCCCGCTTCCGGGAACCAGCAAGCCGGAGGGGCGCGCTCACCCTGTCACGGCGGGGAAGAGCTTTCGGGTCGGAGATGTCGACATCATGCCGGTTGCTGTCCCACACGGGCCGATATCGGTATTCGGATACCGCATTGGCAAGCTGGGATACATCACGGATGCCAAAGAGCTGCCCGACGAGGCACTGAAAGCCTTTCGGGGAGTGGATGTTCTGGTCCTAAACGCGCTGTTCCGGTCTCCGCATCCCACCCACTTCAGCATTTCGGAAGCAGTCGCCGCGGCGCAGAACGTGGGCGCGCGCCAGACATATCTGACTCATCTCACCCACCGCACTGGTCACGCCGAGTTGGAGGCGGAGCTCCCGCGCGGTATCGCTCCTGCATTCGACGGACTGACTGTGGAGATCGACTGAGATGACACTGAGACTCGACTACTCGAACATGATGATCTCGCCGGGCGGGATCGACCAGAAAGCCTGGTCCGCGGCGGGAAAGCAATTTGTCGACGCGAAGCGAGGGCTCGATTCACTGCGCTCAGCCAGCACGGTCGGGTTCGTCGATCTGGCGAACGACAAATCGCTGCTCGATCAGGTCACGAAATTCTCCGCGAGCGCGCGAGGGAAATACGACGACGTCGTGATCCTCGGTATTGGAGGATCCGCCCTCGGTCCGATCGCGCTGCGCACCGCACTGCGTCCGAGCGGGTGGAACATGCTCGACGATAAGGCCCGCGGAGGCTTTCCGCGGCTTCACGTTCTCGACAACGTAGATCCCGAGACGATCGCGGCGCTGCTCGACAGGCTTGCATTTGCGCGCACGCTTTTCATCGTCACCTCGAAGTCGGGTGGCACGGCCGAAACGATGGCGCAGTTTCTCATCGTCCACGATCGAATGAAATCCTCCGGGCTGGACGTGACGAAGCAGATGGTCTTCATCACCGATCCAAAGCAAGGCGCGCTGCGACCACTGGCCGACCGGCTCAAAGTGCCGGCGCTCGACATCCCGGCGAATGTGGGCGGTCGCTTCAGCGTGCTGACCCCGGTTGGAACGCTGCCCGCGGCGCTCATCGGGATCGACGTCAAAGCGCTGCTCGCCGGCGCCGGTGCGATGGTGAAGCGCTGCGACAATCCGGATCTGGCTGCCAACCCAGCTGGCGTCTACGCAATGCTTCAGTGGCTGGCCGACACGCAGCTGAGGAAATCGATAGCCGTGTTCATGCCGTACTCCGATCCCCTGCGCGATTTCGCGTCGTGGTTCGTGCAGCTATGGGCGGAGAGCCTGGGGAAGCAGCGCCCCGACGGTACGGCCGTCGGATCCACACCGCTTGCTGCCCTTGGCGCGACGGACCAGCACGCGCAGGTGCAGCTCTTCATGGAAGGTCCGGCCGACAAGACCGTGACGTTCGTCGCCGTGAAGGAGCGCTCGACCGACGTCAAAATTCCCGCCGCGTTTCCGGACGTGAAGGAGCTGGGCTATCTCGCGGGTCATTCGCTCGCTGAGCTCATAGATATCGAGCAGCGCGCGACCGCCGGCGCTCTCGCCAAGCGCGGCCGTCCGAACATGACCATTCACCTCGACCGCGTGGACCCCGCGCACGTCGGCGAGCTTATGATGTTTCTCGAGATGGCCACGGCGTATGCGGGCCAGCTATACGGGATCGACGCTTTCAATCAGCCGGGTGTGGAGCTCGGAAAGCAGTTCGCGTACGCGCTACTGGGCCGTCCCGGCGCCGACGCTGCAAAGAAGGAGTGGGAGTCTCTGCCCAGGAGCGACCCGCGCTGGACGGTCTAAGGACAACTGAAGACTACCGGCCGGGGGCGTTGGGCTTTGCGGCCAGGGGCTTCGGGCTAAACCTTCGGATTTCTTTTCCTCACCCGCAATCTCGAGCACAATGTGTGAGTCCTTGCGATCAGAACAGCCTCAAACGACCTTGTAAAGATGCTAGTAAATCCATTCAATAAAGCCGTCAGCATTCTCAACGGTCAAGTGACAGTCCACGACGAGTCCGCCATCGCATCTCCCGCGATGGACAAGCTTGTCTACACCGCCGTGTTCGGCGAGCCAGATGACCGCGAGGACGCGCGGTGGCTGATCTGGGAGATCGGACAGTCCGTCGGCGTGCAGCCGTGGTCGATTCACGATCTCTATAAAGCGCGCGGACAGGGTGAGACAGGCGGGTTCACCGTGCCCGCGATGAATATCCGCGGAATGGTATACGACACCGCCCGGTCTCTTTTCCGCTCCGCGGTGAAGCTCAACGTCGGCGCTCTGATCGTCGAGATCGCGCGCTCAGAGATCGCGTACACCGATCAAAGGCCCTCCGAGTATGTAGCCGTGATGTTGGCTGCCGCGCTCAGAGAAGGCTTTCGCGGCCCGGTGTTCATTCAGGGAGACCACTTCCAGGTGAACTCCAAGAAGTTCGCGGTCGATCCCGTTACGGAAGTGAATGGCGTCAAGCAGCTCGCCCGCGAGGCGATCGCCGCTGGGTTCTACAACATCGACGTCGACACGTCGACACTGGTGGATCTTTCCAAGCCGGCGCTCAAGGAGCAGCAGCGCACCAATTACGAGCAAGCTGTCGAGCTCGCGCTGACTGTGAGAGAGCTCGAGCCGGAAGGTGTCACGATCTCGATCGGTGGCGAGATCGGCGAAGTTGGGACGCAGAACTCGACCGTCGAGGAGCTCGTCACCTACATGGACGGGTTCAACGAGACGCTCGCGAAACGCTCGCCGGGAACCGAAGGTCTCTCCAAGATCAGCGTGCAATCCGGTACGACACACGGCGGGGTGGTGCTCGCCGACGGCAGCATTGCCGACGTCAAGATCGACCTCGACACTCTGGCGCGGCTCTCCAAGATAGCGCGCGAGAAGTACGGCTTGGCTGGCGCGGTGCAGCACGGAGCTTCGACGCTTCCTGACACGGCGTTCCACAATTTTCCGAGCACTGAGACCGCCGAAATCCACCTGGCCACCAACTTCCAGACGATGCTGTTCGACAACATCTCGGACGCGCTTAGAAAGGAGATCTACGAGTGGCTTCGCCAGAACGCGAAGGATGAGCGGAAGGCGACCGATACCGATGAGCAGTTCTTCTACAAGACCCGCAAGAAGGCGTTGGGCCCCTTCAAGAAGAGATTCTGGGATTTGCCCGCGGAGGTGAAATCGCGGCTGGCGAAAGCGTACGAGGAAAAATTCAGCTTCCTGTTCACGCAGCTCGCGGTGGTCAATACGCGCGACACCGTAGACCGGTTCGTGAAGCCTTTCGAGCAGCACAAGCCGCAGCCGCACCCCGATCTCGCCGTCGTGGAAGCCGCGCCCGATGACGCCGACCTTAGTGACTGAAGCACATGCCCAGCCAACCGAAGCGGTCGAAGCTGTTCGCGAGATAATCCGCCGGGCGGGTCACGAGATACGGAACGCTTTGAACGGTGTGGCGGTAAACGTCGAGGTCGTGCGCAGCAGATCCAGCCGCGAGGCGCCGGTAGCGGAGCTCACGTCATTTGCGGAACGGGCGGTGTCACAGGTGGGTGAGGCGAGCGCGCTCGCCGACGGTTTGCTTGCTTTCACCAACGCCGTCCTGGCTTCAATGGCGGATGGGACGCTGAAAAAAGCTGGCGGACGTGGCGCCGGAACTCGAATAGAGTTAAAGATTTACGGAGATCGTGCCGCCGGTGTGGTGTCCGACATCGAGCGTCTGGCGAGCCGGGTTGGCGTGGCGGTCGAGGAGCACGGCCAGAGCGTTATATTAAGCATCTTGCCCGAAGGAAAAAGCCATCCCAAAGCCTGAAATGAAGCAAGCCAAGGTACTGATCGCGGACGACGATCGTTCTATAACAGAAGGGTTGAGCGCGATTTTGCGCGACGAAGGATACGAGGTCTCCGTTGCTCTCGATGGCCAGAAGGCCCTCGACCAGCTCGTCGCGGAGCCGTACGGTGTCGTGCTCGCCGATCTCAAGATGCCCAAGATCGATGGGCTGGCGCTTCTGAAAGAGCTGCAGCAGCGCGAGATACCCACCGAGTGCATCATCGTCACCGGCCAGGCAACCGTTGATTCCGCCGTGCAGGCAATGCGCGAAGGTGCGTACGATTACGTCGAGAAGCCTCTCACCGCAGACAAGCTGAATCGCCTCAAGGCGCTGATTCCGAAAGCGTTCGACAAGTTCAACGTTCAGCAGAAGAATCGCGAGCTGTCTTCCAAGCTCGAGGGGCTCACGCACTTCGGCGAGCTGACCGGCCAGTCGGAGGAGATGCGCGCCGTCTATCAGATCATCGAGGCTGTCGCGCCATCAACGGCAAGCGTGTTGATCTTCGGAGAGTCGGGCACCGGCAAGGAGCTGGTTGCGCGCGCCGTTCACTCCAAGAGTGAGAGGGCAAAGGGCCCGTTCTTCGCTTTGAACTGCGCCGCGTTGCCGAAGGACATTCTCGAGAACGAGCTGTTCGGCCACGAGAAAGGCGCCTTCACCGGCTCGACCAACGAGAAGCCCGGCGCGTTCGAGATGGCCGATGGCGGCACGATCTTCCTCGACGAAGTCGCGGAGATGCCGCCCGACATCCAGGTGAAGCTCCTGCGCGCCATCGAGTCGCGGAGCATCCGCCGGCTCGGCGGAAAGAAGGAGATCACGGTGGACATCCGCATTCTGGCGGCGACAAATCGTGACGTGCAGAAGGCGCTGGCCGAGGGCGATTTGCGCGAAGACCTGTACTATCGCCTGGCAGTCGTCGAGCTGTTCCTCCCGCCACTGCGCGAGCGCAGCGGCGACATCAAGCTGCTGGCAACCGAGTTTCTGGCGCGCTTCGGCGACCAAAACGGCAAGCCGATGACGGGCTTCGACGAGGCAGCGTGGGAATGGATTCTCTCCTACAACTGGCCGGGCAACGTCCGCGAGCTGAAGAACGCCGTCGAGAGAGCCGTGATCATGACCCGCGGCGACAAGATCAAGGCAATAGACATCATGCCGCGTCACCTATACCGCGGCGGCGAAGGATCGACGTCGATCACCGTCCCGCCGGGCGCGACGCTGGCTGACGCGCGCCGGCAGCTGGTTCTTCGCGCATTTGCCTCGACCAATGGCGATTACGCCCGCACGGCAACCATCGTGGGGATGACGCCGGCCGACGTTCGCGCGGAGATTGCATCGCTGCTCAACGGAAGCGCCAGCGATGGCGGTTCCACGAGAAATAACGCCAACGGCGCGCAACGTGCCGCGAAGGCGCCGGATCCTGCTGCCGCGGGAAAAGCAACGAAGCCCCCTGCGAAGGTCGCGGCTGCCCCACCGGCAAAGCCCAAAGCAAAGAAGCGTTAAACGACGCGGAGGATGGGAATGGACGAGCAAGACTGGTACGATGACGAAGAGTCCGACTACGCGCCGCCCTATGTCATCGTCGAGAGACGAGAGATTGGCGTTGGCCCGTTTCTCATTGGAATTGCGCTGGGTGCGGGCGTAGCGCTGCTTCTCGCTCCGCAAAGCGGCGAGGAGACCCGTCGCGGGATAGCCCGTCGTGCTCGCCGGGCGCAGGAAGCGGCTCAGGATTTTGTCGAAGATGTGAGCGGCACTGTCGCTGACAAATTCAACGAAGTCCGTGCTACCGTGGAGGATCGCATCGAAGCGACCTTCGAGGCCGTCGATGACAAGAAGCGGAGAGTGTCGAACGCGTTCCATGCAGGGCGGGCCGCGGCGCGCGAAGCGCGCGGTGAGCTGGAGCAGCGCATCGCCGAGAGCAAAGCGGCGTACAAAGACAGCTAGTGCCGCAGCGCGGGCTACCGGCCCGGCTCGGCTGGCTGCTTCGCGACTACGCGAAGCGAGTCTGGGACAATAGCGGCGAAGACAACGTTTTCTTTCTGGCGGGGGGGATTGCGTTCAACATCCTCCTGGCCGCCGTCCCGTTTTTTCTGCTCCTCGCGACCGGTCTCGTGTACCTGCTCAACCAGTCGCCCGACACGACGTCCGCCGAAGTCCTTCAGATCGTCGACAAGTTTCTTCCGCCACACGCGCCGGGGGATTCCGGACCCGCCGCGGCCATTCTGAACGAAGTCATCAAGCGCAGCGGCGCGCTCGGCATCTACAGCGCGATCGGGTTCATATGGTTCTCGACGCGCCTGTTCGGCTCGCTGCGCACCGTACTGGCGGCAATCTTCGACATCGATACGGACAGGGGAATCATCGCCGGCAAGATCTTCGACATCGAGATGACCCTGGTGTCGAGCCTGCTCCTCGTCGCATACACGGCGTTGAGCGCCTACCTCGCGATCGCGACCACGCGAGGGGTGCTGATTCTGGCCGATCTCGGGATCCGGAAGGAGCTAATGGGCCAGCTGGAGTACAATCTTGGCCAGATCCTGGCGTTCTCCTTCATCGCCACCATGTTCTTCTCGCTTTACAAGTTTCTGCCGCATCGGAAGATCCGCTGGAAAACGGCCCTTATAGCGTCTCTCTTCACGAGCGTGATGCTGGAAGTGGCAAAACGGGCTTTTTCGGCCTATGTGCGCTCTTTTAACCCCGGATCCTTCTACAGCGGCACGGTCGCTGCATTAGTGTTGGTAGTCGTTTGGGTCTACTACGCCTCCTTTCTGTTCATCATTGGTGGTGAGGTAGCTCAGGTGTATGAGCTTCGTCGCGTGCGGAAAATGCAGCGTGAGGCGTTTGAGGATTGAGTATCATTAGCGATGTTGCCGGGTCTTCCGGCGAACACACTTTCAGGGTGAGGGGGGCGTCTCGTGCGCAAGTTTGCAGTGGTTGCGGCCGTGTTGGCCGTTGTATCGATCTCGGCTTGTAAGAAGACGGGAGAAGGGGAGTACCAGGTTGAGAAGCCGGTCGTCGGAACTCAGACGGATACGATTCACACACCAACGGTGGATGTTGGCACCCAGACCACCACGGTCGCAGTGCCGAAAGTCGTAATGGATTCAGCGAAGATCAAGACGCCCACTGTAACGGTGAAGAAGAAGTAACTCCTTACTTACTGGGCGCGGGCTCCTCCGAACCCGCGAACAAGGAAAGCCCCGCCAGAAAAGGCGGGGCTTTCGCTTAACTGCCACTTACGACTACCGGCTTGGGGCGGTGGGCGGGGCGGCTGGGGCCTTGGGCTATTGCGATCACTTGCTCGCGTGGCGTCGGAGGCAGAGGCAGACGTAGAAACGCGTTTTAACAGGGCGTAAAGCATCATATGCACTCGGATCGTTTCGCTTATCAGGGGCGCAAACTCGCTCTCGGATATGATCTCGGCGTCATGCGCAAAGATCAAATGCGACTCGAGCTCCGAGGCACTGCCGATGGCGATGCCGAGAAACCTTCCGAATTCCTTCTCGCTCCTGTGCCGTCTGCCCTCGGCGATATTTGCAGGAATTGACAGCGCTGCTGTGAAAATATGATCGCGCAGGGAAGCGTACTGCGACCCACGTATCCGTTTGCGCATACGGTCAACGCTGAGCGAAAGCGCGTGCGCCTTTTGCCACACGTGAAGCTTCTTGAAGTCCTGCATGCTGGGAGGATGAGCCCCGGGGCGGGTCGACAGCACATCTTTCTCGCGCGTTCAAAGCCCAAAGCCGCCGGCCGCAAAGCCCACGGCCCCCAGCCGGTAGTCGTCAGTGGCAGTTGAGCGTTACCTCCCGAGTCTCGGCCCGCGAGACTATATTTGGAGTGCCCCAGGTCCCGGAGGGCGTCAGCCCACTAACTCCGTCAGGACCCCGAAGGTAGCAGCGGCATGCGGTGTCTAACGTTGCTCCGTAAGGCCTGGGGTACTCCCGCCTCGCAATGTCTCTCGCACTAGCCCGCAAATACCGCCCAAAGAGCTTCGCTGACGTTGCCGTCCAGTCGCACGTGTCCAACACGCTGCGGGGCGCCATCGCCAGAGGCCGAGTCGCGCACGGATACCTGCTTTGTGGTCCGCGCGGAGTCGGCAAGACGACGCTTGCCCGAGTGCTGGCCATGGCGCTCAACTGCGAGAACAAGAGCGCCGACGGCGAGCCGTGCGGCGAATGCGTCTCCTGCCAACGCATCTGGAGCGGCTCGTCCAGCCTCGATGTCGTCGAGATAGACGCGGCGTCGAACCGCGGCGTCGATGACGCCCGGGATCTCCGCGAGCGCGCGATGTATGCGCCTTCCGGCGACGACCGGTACAAAGTCTACATCGTCGACGAAGCGCACATGCTCACGCGCGAAGCGTGGAACGCTCTGCTCAAGATTCTCGAAGAGCCGCCTCCGCGCGTGATATTCGTATTTGCGACCACTGAGCCACAGAAAATCGCCCAGGCAGCGGCTCCCGTTTTGAGCCGCCTTCAGCGGTTCGATCTGAAGCGCATCGGCCTCGGAGACATCACGCGCCGTCTGTCGACCGTTCTCGAGAAAGAAGGCGTGAAAGCGTCCGACGATGCGCTCGCGATGATCGCGCGCGCCGCCGACGGGTCGATGCGCGACGCGCTGAGCCTCACCGATCAGGTGATATCCATCGGCGACGGGGCGGTCACCGCCGACCGCGTCCGCGAAGCTCTGGGGCTCGTTCCCGAAGACGAATTCCTGGTGATCCTCGACATCATCGCGGGACACCGGGCCGGAGAGGTGTTCGCGGCGGTGAACAAGCTGGCGGACGCGGGAATCGATTTTGGAGTCTTCCTTTCCGGCTTTGCGGACGTCCTGCGCGCGCAGCTCACGGTGGTTCTGAACGGCAAGGCGGAAGGCGTCTCGGCTGCAGGCGCCGCGGCGCTGAAGGAGCGAAAGGATCTCTTTACGGCAGGCGATCTGTTACGGATGATCAGCGCCGTCAACGCTCTCGAGCCGACGTTTCGCAAAAGCTCACAGCAGCAGCTTTTGATAGAGATGCTGCTCATTCGAATGGCGCTGCTCGACCGCACCGTTGCACTCGAGGACCTGCTCAAAGGGCTGGGTGGCGAGTCGTCGTCGAAACCGGTTGGCGAGCAGGCAGACCCAGCCCGTGGCTCGGTTCGCGCGCAAGCTCCACAGCCGGCGGTCGCGCGGACTGCACAGCGGCCTTCTACTCGTCCGGGATACCCACCGCAGCTCGACGTACCGAACGTGGTTCCGCCGATTTCTGCTTCCAGGCCGGCGGCATCCTCGGTCAACGAGGAACAGCTCAGCGAAATGAAGCGCGCGATGGAGACCACCGCACAGGATTCGAATCGCAGTCGCATGACGCCGGAGGCCTTGAAGGAGGAGCGCATCGGCATGCTTCGCCAGAAGGATCCGGCACTTGGCGCCGCAATCGACGAGCTCGATCTCGAGCTACTCGACTAACTCATTCTGATTTTACCCAATGGCTGATTTCAGCAAGATCTTCGAGCAGGCGCAGCAGATGCAGGCGCGCATGCAGCAGATGCAGTCCGAGCTCGAGAAGCAGACCGTGACCGCGGCGGCGGGCGGCGGGATGGTGACGGTGGAGGCCGACGGAAAGGGAACCATCACGCGCGTGAAGATCGATCCGAGCGTTGCGGACCCCAAGGACATCGAGATGCTCGAGGACCTCGTTCTCGTCGCCGTCAACGAGGCCCAGAAGAAAGCCGCCGAGCTTGCCAAAGGAGAAATGGGCAAGCTGACGGGCGGGTTGAACCTGCCATTCAAGCTCCCTTTTTAGCGTGGGTGCCATCGACGACCTCGCCGCCGAACTGTCGAAGCTTCCGGGAATCGGGCGGAAGACGGCGCTCCGGCTGACTTACCACCTCTTAAAGCAGTCCCCCGACCAGTCCAAGCGCCTCGCGTCGGCTCTCACGACGCTCGCCGACAAGGTCCGTCCGTGCCCTCAGTGCTTCAACCTGACAGAGGAGGATTTGTGCTCCATCTGCCGTGACGCGCGCAGGGATACGGGAGTCATCTGCGCAGTGGAAGAAGCATCTGACATCGGCGCTATCGAGAGGTCTGGCGAGTTCCGGGGCGTGTATCACGTCCTGGGCGGACGCCTGTCCCCGCTGGACGGCATCGGGCCCGAGGATCTCACCATTCCGCAGCTGGAGACCAGAGTGTCCGCTGGAGTCGTCCGCGAAGTGATAATCGCGACCAATCCGAGCATCGAAGGCGAGACTACCGCGCTGTACGTGCAGCGGAAGTTGTCGCGCTATCCGCTCACGGTATCGAGAATCGCCCGCGGATTGCCTGTTGGGGGAGACCTGGAGTATGCGGATGGCGTAACCATTGCCCAAGCGTTGAGCGCAAGGAGGGCAATGTCATGAGCAGACAGCGAGCGAGCTTTGTAGCGGTGGGATTTCTGGGAGGGATGGCGGCCGGATCGCTGATCTGGAGCCGAATGCAGCGGAACTGTCGCCGCAATCTGTTTTCGCGGCGTATCATTCACCGCGTTGCGGCCCTTGGCTATCTTCGCGCACGCCCCACCGTCAACACTGCGCAGCTGCTTCGCGAGTACGTCGCCTGGGAGCCGCGCTCGATCCTCCGCCAGCGCGGAGTCCGGATGCTGAAGCGCATCGAGGCCACGCTGTGAGCGGAGGACGATGACCGCCGGCTCAGCCAACTGGTCGTTCACCCAGGACGACTTTACCGCGATAACTGAATCCCTGTCCCGCTTCCTCGGGGAGACCAAGTCGATCTGCGCGCTGCTCGTCGATCGGTCGGGACAACTTGTCACGACCGTCGGCGATGCGTCCGGCCTGGACACGGAAGCCTTCGCTACCTTGACGGCCGCGGACTACAGTGCCAACGACCAGCTCGCAAAGCTGGTCGGCGAAAACGACTTCTCCAGCCTGTTTCATCAGGGCGAAAAGGAGTCTATCTATGTTGCCGATATAGCCCGGCGTCTTTTGCTGGTGATAATCTTCGATTCACGCACGACTGTCGGACTCGTCCGACTGAGAATGAAGGACGAGATCGAGGAGTTGACGCTGCTCGTCGATCGCGTATTCTCACGCGGTCGCAGCGGCGCCGCGCCGGTGGAGCGTCTGCTCCAGGGTGCGGATGACGAGATCGACAAACTCTTCAACTGGTGAGGAAGAGCTAGACGTGTCGATGATCAACTACGCTTCGCGCGAGATCAATTGTAAGATCGTTTACTATGGTCCCGGGCTTGGCGGCAAGACAACGAACCTCGAGCACGTCTACGGCAAGGTGAAGCCGGAGACGAGGGGCAAGCTCATATCCCTCGCGACCGAAACGGAGAGGACTCTGTTCTTCGATTTCCTGCCCGTGGATCTCGGAACCATTCGCGGGTTCAAAACCCGCTTCCACCTGTACACGGTGCCCGGCCAGGTCTATTACAACGCCAGCCGCAAGCTGATTCTCAAGAACGTCGACGGGATCGTGTTCGTGGGAGACTCACAGGCCGAGCGAATGGAAGCGAACCTCGAATCCATGCAGAATCTCTACGACAACATGGCCGAGTACGGGTACGACCTCACGCAGATGCCGTTCGTGATTCAGTACAACAAGCGCGATCTTCCGAACGCCGCCCCCATCGAGGATTTGCAGGCGGCCCTCAATCCGGGCTGGGAGGTCGAGGACGGAGCCAAGCAACGCGTGCAGCCTGATCCATATCATGCAGGCCAGAACCTCGTCGAGCAGGTATCTGGTGGCGAATGGGTGGAGAGAGCGCCGTATTTCGAGGCGATAGCCGTGAATGGTGACGGAGTGTTCGACACGCTCAAGGCAGTGAGCAAGCTGGTTCTGAAGGCCCTCGCCTAGCGGGGCAGAGAGAGCGCCGGGTGAATCTTCCCAACACGATCACAGCGGGCCGGATTCTGGCCGCGCCGTTCATCGCAGCACTTCCATTCATAAACTCCCCGACCGCTCGGGGAATCGCGTTCTTGCTGTATGTGGTTGCGGCGGTAACAGACTACTACGATGGGATGCTCGCCCGCACGCGAAACCTCATCACGGATCTTGGGCGTCTGCTCGATCCGCTCGCCGACAAGTTGCTGCTGTTCGCGACGCTCATTCCGATGTTCGTTCTGATGGCGCCCGCAGGCGACGCCTTCATTCCAACCAGGGCCGAGAACATCGACGCGGGCCGGCTCCCATTCATGACGCCGTGGGGTCCGGTCGGACTTTCCTGGTGGATTGTCACGATCGTAATTGGGAGAGAGATCTTCATGACGGTGTTCCGTCAGGCGGCTGCGCGCCGCGGCGTGGTGATCTCGGCGATCGGCCCCGCGAAGTGGAAAACCGGATTTCAATCCGTTTGGGTAGGCTCGGCATACTTCTGGTTTTTCGTCGCGAGTCTTGCGGCTTCTCATGGCTGGAATAACGCCGCCTGGAATGCGTTCGCCTACTTCAACGGAATCGTCGGAACGGTCACGATGGTCATCTCGGTTGTTTTGACCGTCTATTCGCTCATCCTTTATCTCCGGCGCTACGCCGGAGTATTCGCCTTTTGAGCGCAACCCGGGTCGAGCTGATCACCATTGGTGACGAGCTCCTCCTGGGCTTCACGATAGACACCAACGCCGCGCACATCTCGCGGACGTTGGCCGCTGCCGGAGTCGAGGTCGTGCGTCGCACCACGGTTGGGGACGACGCCGACAAGATCGCCGAGGCCGTGCGAGAGGCAATCGACAGAACGGGAGCCGTGATCACCACCGGCGGGCTCGGGCCCACGAGCGATGATCTCACGAAGCCGTCCATCGCCAAACTCTTCGGACGCAAGATGGAGCTGGACGAAGAGATCGCCACCGCGCTCGAGCAGCGCTGGAAGGCGCGATTTCCAACCAGCAGGTTCCCTGCGACCAACCGGAGCCAGGCAGAGATCCCGGAGGGGGCGCGGATTCTTACCAACCGCCATGGAACCGCGCCCGGCATCTGGCTCGAGGACGATAACGGTCGTTGGGTCGCCATGATCCCTGGCGTTCCCCGGGAGATGCGGGGGATGCTGAGCGAGGAAGTGCTGCCCGCTATTGCAGCGCGTAGCAAGGACGCGGGCAACGTCATCGTCTCCGGGACTCTGCGCACGACCGGCATCGCCGAGTCGGCGATCGCCGAGCTCCTGGGGCCCAACTTTCTCGGCGAGCCAGGCACCGAGCTTGGCTCCCTTCCGCTCGCGTTTCTGCCAGGAGTGGCGGGCGTTGATCTTCGCGTGACGGCGAGAGGTCTCCCTCAGGGACGCGCCGAGGCTCTGGTAAAAGACGCGATTCTGAAACTGCGTGGCCGGGTAGCGGCGTATGCTTATGGAGAGGACGATGATGATCTGGCGGCACTCGTTCTCGCGAAATGCCGTGACCTCGGCCTCAAGCTCGCCGTCGCCGAGAGCTGCACGGGAGGGATGCTTGGTGAGAGGATCACGAGCGTTCCCGGGTCGAGCGATGTCTTTCTCGGCGGCGTAATCGCGTACCACAACGACGTGAAGGTGAAAGCGCTCGGGGTCCGGGAAGAGGACATCGTCAGGCACGGAGCGGTGAGCGAACAGGTCGCGCTCCAGATGGCGTCAGGAATTCGGGAGAAGCTGGGAGCGGATGTCGGGGTTTCGGTGACGGGGATTGCCGGTCCCGGCGGCGGCACATGCGAGAAGCCCGTCGGACTCGTTTGGATTGGCGTACATGCTTCCGAAGCGAAGGCACGGCGCTTCCATGTTGGCGGAGACCGCGCAGAGATCAGGCAGCGCGCGGCACAGGCGGCGCTGGAAATGGTGCGTCGCGCTCTCTCACAACGGTTAACTTTAGAATCATGAGAAACTCGAAAAAGAAGGGCGAAAACCCACCCATACCGGATCAGGATGTGCTTGGTCAGCCCGACGACTACGTCACGGGCGGAGCAAGTCAGGGTGACGGCGAGGGCGGCGATTTCCAGGGAACGGGCGCCAATGCGTCAGACGCCGATGCCGCGGCACGCGCAGCCGACTCTGGCGGAGCTAACGCGGGCGCAATTGGGGGGACAACTGACGCTGGCCGAGCCGATCCGGATCCGGCCACTGAGAGTGACAGATACCTGAGGCTCGCCGCCGAATACGACAACTATCGCAAGCGGTCGGCAAAGGAGCGGCAGGACGCCGGCTCGCGCGCCCAGGCAGATCTCGTCCGAACGCTCGTCGAAGCCCTCGATGACGTCGCTCGTTTCGCCCACGTCGATCCCGCAACGACCGACGCCGGCACGATCGTACAGGGCGTCGATATGGTAGAGAAGAAGCTGCTGAAGGCGTTAGGGAGCGCCGGCCTCGAGGTCATCAACCCGGTCGGCGAGACGTTCGATCCCGCGCTCCATGAAGCTGTCGCAACTGAGCCGACGTCGGCCAAAGAGGATGATCACGTCGTGTCGCGCGTTTATCAGCCGGGGTACGTATTCAAATCCCAGCTGCTGAGGCCCGCGCGCGTCGTAGTGAAGCAGTGGAACGGCTGACCGCGCTCACGCGCTGATCGCGAATGGCACCGACGAAGGATTTCTACTCCGTGCTCGGGGTTGGCTCCAGCGCCTCTCAGGACGAGATCAAGAAGGCATACCGGAAGCTCGCCAAGAAAAACCATCCGGATGCCAACGCGAGCGATCCAAAGGCTGCCGAGCGCTTCAAGGAGATCTCTGAGGCGAACAACGTCCTCGGCGATCCCGAGAAGCGCAAACAGTACGACGAGATGCGTCGCCTTGGCGCGTTCGATGGCGGCGGTTTTGGCGGTTTCGGGGGCGCTAGATCGTCGCGCAGCGGCGGCTCGTACTCTCGCGGCGGCCCGGGCAGCACGCAGTCCATCAACTTCGAGGATTTCGACATCGGTGGGCTGGGCGGGCTCGGCGATCTCTTCAGCTCGATGTTTGGCGGTGGGGAGACGCGTCAGAGCGCCCGCCAGCGCGGGCCGGAGAAAGGACAGACTGTCGAAGCGACGCTCGACATCCCGTTTCGCACCGCCGCTCGCGGAGGCAAGGTTCCGATCGAGCTCGAGGTGAGCGAGGAGTGTGAAACCTGCCATGGCACCGGCGCCGCGCCGGGAGCTTCACTCAGAACGTGCCCCGAATGCAACGGCCGCGGCGTTATCTCCTTCGGGCAGGGCGGATTCGCGGTCAACCGGCCGTGCCCCGTGTGCCTGGGCCGCGGACAGGTTCCGACTGTGCCGTGCCCAACCTGCCACGGCAGTGGAGAGGTGCGCGTAAAGCGCAAAGTTCTGATCAACGTCCCGCCCGGCGTGGACACGGGCTCCAAGATTCGGTTGAAGGGGCAGGGCGGAAAGGGAACGCAGAACGGGCCGCCCGGCGATCTCATCATCACCTTCAACGTCCTGCCCGACAAGTTCTATCGTCGCGACGGACTCGACGTGATCGCGACTGTGCCGCTCAACATCGCGCAGGCGACGCTGGGAACGAAGATCAGCGTGAAGACTTTGGACGGGAAGAAAGTCGCGATCAAGATTCCGCCTGGGACTCCGTCCGGAAAAAGATTCCGAGTGCGCACGCAGGGAATCAAGAAGGGCGACAAGACCGGTGACCTGATCGTCGAGGTCTCGATTCAGGTTCCCGAGAAGCTTTCGGAAGAGCAGGAACGGATGATGAAGGAATTCGCGGAATCGGGCGGCTTGAAGTATTGACCAGACGATGACGACGCCGGACACGAGCGCGCCCCGAAAGCACGCGCTCGCTTTCATTGCAGTCACGCTGCTGCTCGACACCATCGGCTTTGGGCTCATCATGCCGGTGTATCCGAGACTCCTCGTGGAGCTCACGGGAGAGAGTCTTAGCCGTGCCGCGGTGTACGGCGGCTGGCTCGGCTTCGTGTTCGCGGCGATGCAATTCATTTGCGCGCCGATTCTCGGAGGGCTGTCGGACCGCTTCGGACGGCGACGCGTCCTGCTGTTTGCGATCGGTGCACTGGGCATCGACTACATCATCATGGGGTTCGCGCCGACGCTGGCGTGGCTGTTCGTCGGGCGCGCGATCGCGGGTGCCGCTGGCGCTTCATTCACACCGGCGTATGCCTACGTCGCCGACATCAGTCCCCCGGAGAAGCGGGCTCAGAATTTTGGCGTCGTCGGCGCGGCCTTCGGAATTGGCTTCATTATCGGACGAGGGATCGGCGGTCTGCTCGGGGAGACAGGGCTCAAAGCAGCTTAATCCGTTACCACGGCAGCTGCGGCGACCGGTAGTAGTTGATTCCGAGAAAATTCCACCGTGCCGCGTGTGTCACGAGACGCGCGCGGAAGCTCTCCCAGTCACGCGCTGCCTGCGGTGTCCACGCGACCTCCGCAGCCGCCGGAAGCCGAGGCATCGCCAGATACTCGACGGCGGTGATGTTCCGTAGTGTCTCGCTCCAGATTGGGGCTTCGACCCCGATGATGTTCTGCTCAGTAACGCCTTTCATGTACGTGGCTGGATCCCAGTCGTAAGCGTCGCGCACTTCGATGTATGCCGCCCAGTGAAGGCCAAGCTCGGTCGCCGGCGTGTATTTCATGTCGAGATAGACCTTGTTCGCGGGCGACATGATCAGCTTCGATCCATATGCGAGAGCCGCGGTCACCGAGTCGCTCTTCCATTGTTGCGCGATCGTTTTGGGGCTGAGACGCGCTTTCGTGACTTCTTCCCAGCCGACCATCGTTTTCCCATACTTGTTGACGATGCCCTGAACGCGCTCCACGAAGTGTATGTACTGCGCGTTCGTGAGGACTTGCACCTCGTCCCCGCCCACATGGAAGTACGGCCCGGGAGTAATCGCGCTGATCTCGCGGATGACATCGTCCACGAACGCATAAGTCTCTTCCTTCTCGACGCAGACGGTGCTCCAGCCGACATCGGTGCCCGAGTAGAGAGCGGACGGTCTGTTGCTGCATGCAATCTCGGGATAGGCAGTGAGGCCGGCGTTCATGTGGCCGGGCAGGTCGATCTCCGGGACGATCGTGACGTAGCGCGCCTGTGCGTAGCGCACGATGTCCTGATAGTCCTGCTGCGTGTAGAACCCGCCCGGCCCGCCTCCGACCTGGGTGAGCGAGCCGATCGCTGTCAGCTTCGGTCGCGAGTTGATCGCAATCCGCCATCCCTGGTCATCGGACAGGTGCAGGTGCAGGATGTTCAGCTTGTAGAGTGCGAGGATGTCGATGTACTGCTGGACCTCCCGCACCGTGAAGAAGTGGCGCGCGACATCCAGCATCGCTCCCCGCCACGCGAAGCGCGGCTGGTCAACGATGTTGACCGCGGGGATCGTCCAGTCGTAGCGCTCCACGCCCATGTCGGACTCGATATCGGCTGGCAATAGCTGCCTTATCGTCTGGATTCCGTGAAAGAGGCCAGCAGGGCGACTCGCAACAAGGCGAACGGAATCACCTGTAACCTTGAGCTCGTAGCCCTCTTCGCCGAGTGAAGCATGGTCAGCCGCAAGTCGGAGAATGATCGCACCAGTCGACGAAGCTCCAGTGTTTGACACGACGAACGGGAAGCCGGTCGGCCGCCGCAGCTGGGCGGCAAGCACCTGGGCGATCTGTGCCGCCTCGGCGCTCCCCGCATCGACCGAGATACTGGTAGTTCTGAGGATGTTGAACGGAGAGCCCGCCGTCATGACCATTGAGGCGGGCGCGGGAACCAGACGCGGTGCAGCTCGCTGCGCGGGCGTAACGGGTTGCGGCGTCGGGACGACCGCAGGCTGACACGCCGTTGCGGCGACCAGGGCAGCGAGCGTGAGAATCCCCAGGGAGTTGTGGAGCAACACTTTTTTCTGCATCACGCCGGCGCCTCTGATAAAAAGGGTTTACCGGCGCAGGATCGCCGGGACTTATGCTGCCAGAACAGGAAGTGCGCTGCGCTGCCGTCTCGCCACCTCGATGAATCCGCCGCCCAGCATGCGCTCGCCGTCATAAAATACGACCGACTGGCCGGGCGTGATTGCCGACACCGGCTCGTCGAGCGCGATCTCGATCTCTTGCGCCTCGAGGCGAACGATTTCCGCCCGCGCGAGGGGAGCGCGATGACGGACGCGAACGCTAACGTGATCTCCAACGGCAGGCACGTCGGCGAGCCAATTGACCTCGCGCGCGACCAATCCATTGCCGAGGAGCTCATCACGCGTTCCGATGACGACCGCGCGCTGCTCGGGACGAATCGCGATCACGTACATCGGCACGGCAAATCCTCCCGGCACCCCACGACGCTGTCCGATGGTATAGCGCGCGAAGCCGTTGTGCTCGCCGATCACGGTGCCGGACGACGTGACTATCGGCCCCCGTGAAAGCGCCGGCGCGTCGGCCGGCAGTCTCTGTTCGAGAATGCGCGCGTAGTCGCCGTCGGGCACGAAGCAGATCTCCTGGCTCTCAGGCTTTTCAGCGATCACTTCCAGCTTCATCGCGTGCGCGCGCTCGCGCGTCCGTGCCTTGTCGAGGCCGCCAACGGGGAGAATCATGCGCGACAGCACCGCCCGGTCGATTCCCCAGAGGAAATATGTCTGATCCTTGTTCTCGTCGATTCCGCGGTGAAGCTCGCCATCGACGACGCGCGCGTAGTGTCCGGTTGCGATCCACCGTGCGTCAATCGCATCCGCCTTCTTCAGGAAGTCCCGGAACTTTGTGAACGTGTTGCAGCGCACGCAGGGAATCGGTGTGCGGCCGCGCGCGTATTCGTCGACGAAGTTGTCGACCACGTCGTGTCCGAAACGCGTCTCGAGGTTCAGCACGTAGTGCGGAATGCTCAGCTGTTCGCACACGCGCCTCGCATCGTTCACGGAATCGAGCGAGCAGCAGGGGCGGTCCGGAACATCCTCACCGTGGCAGAAAAGCTTCATCGTCGCGCCGATGACATCGTAGCCCTGCTCGACGAGCATGCCCGCGGCGACCGATGAATCGACGCCGCCCGACATGGCGACCAGCACCCGTTCGCGCGTCATCGCTATTCCGCGGTTGCGAAGTGCCTCGCCTTGGCGACGAGGGCAGGGAAGACTTCGATGACCCGGTCGATGCAATGATCTGTCGTTAGAACTCCAAGGCTCATGCGGATCGCGGCGCTCGCGAGATCCGGGCGCACTCCAATCGCCGTTAGCACGTGTGAAGGGCTGATACTCCCGCTCTGGCAGGCCGACCCGCCCGACGCCGCGATGCCGCGGAGATCGAGCGCCATGAGGAGCGATTCGCTGTCCGTCCCCGGCACCGACACGTTCAGGATGTGTGGCGCGCGCTCGGCGCCCCTCCCGTGAATGACCGCGTCTGGAACCTTCGCGAGAATCCCGGCCTCGAGCTTGTCACGCAGCTGTCGAATGCGCGCGCAATGCGCGTCGCACTCCGCGAGCGTGAGCTCTGCCGCGCGCGCGAGTCCCACGGCGGCAGCGACGTTCTCCGTTCCCGGCCGGCGACCGCGATCCTGCGTGCCGCCGTGCATCAACGGCTCGAGATGCACGCCGCGTCGAATGAAGAGGGCTCCGATTCCCTTGGGCGCGCCGAACTTGTGACCCGAGATCGTGAGAAAATCGAACTGCTGCCTTTGCGCGTCGATCTGCACTTTGCCGAACGCCTGGACGGCGTCGGTGTGCACCATCGCGCCGCGCTCTTTCGCCTTGGCGGCGAGCTGGGGCAGGGGCTGGATGGAGCCGATTTCGTTGTTGACCCACATCATCGAGCAGACTGCGACCTGGTCGTCGACGAGCTCGTCGAACGAAGCGGGGTCGATCACACCGTCCGGCGTCATGGCGAGGAAGCGCTCCTCGGCGCCCTCATGGGCAGCCTGATGCACGGCTCCCAGAATCGCCTTGTGCTCTATTGGCGTCGTTACGATCGCGGTGCGTCCCTTCGCTCTCAGGGCGCGCCAGGCGCCCAGGATCGCGAGGTTATCGGCCTCGGTGCCGCCTGAGGTGAAGCAGATCTCGTCCGGTCGCGCGCCTAGACATCGGCCCACCCGTTCCCGAGCCTCATCGAGCGCCGCGCGCGCTTCGCGCCCCCACCGGTGCGTGCTGGACGGGTTCCCGAAGCGCGGGCCGTAAAACGGCTTCATCGCCTCAAAAACCTCTTCCCGCACCGGAGTCGTGGCGGCATGATCGAGATAGATCGGAGTTATTGACGGCATTCAACGCAATTTAAGGGGGTCACAACCCACGAGCGAGGCCGGACCGGATCCAAGTTGTGAGTGGACTGTCTTAAGTGAGTCAGTGTGCCAGTGGTTTCGAGTGGCACACACAACCAAACTGACAACCACTGGCACACTTACGACTTACAACTGATCACTCAAGACTTGGATCCGCCGTAAGTTGGCTAGTAGCCAGTCAACCAGAACAGTTAGCCCTTGAAGAACCTGCTCCTCACTTCCCACAACTTGGGGAAGAACCGCTGGGAGATGGTCTTCTGTAGGTATTTGGACCCCAAAGTCCCCCCGGTTCCCGATGTTGCGGGCCCGATTATACGCTCGACGAGCTGAACGTGCAGGAACCGCCACATCCCGAAGCCCTGCTCATACTCCAGGAGTCCCTCCGCCAGCATTTGCAGCGGCCGCTGGTCAGTTTCGGCGTAGATCTGCTCGATGGTGACATTGTGGGCTTCGAGCAGGTCGTCGAACAGCTGCTGCAGCGTTGGTCGGGCGAGCGCGTCCTTCACGAGGGGAGCGATCTCGCCATGCTGCCTGAGGACCTGGAGGAAATGTGGGTCGCGCATTCCCGACATCGCTTCGATCGCGCGGAACTGCACGCTCTGCGACCCGCTCGATGTGCCAAGGTAGCCGCGAAACTGCGCGAATCGCTGTGGCGGCAGCGTCTCGAGAGCTGCAAGCTGGCCCGACACGATATGCACGAGGGCGTTGACGCGCCGTACCGACGTGAGCGCGCCCAGGGTGTCCCTGGCTTCGAGCAGCGCAACCAGCGCATTGAGCTCGTGGAGAATCAGCTTGAACCACAGCTCGCTCGCCTGGTGGACGATGATGAACAGAAGCTCGTCGGGATGTTCCGGCTGCGAGCGCGGGCGTTGGAGCGAAAGGAGCTCGTCGAGTGCGAGGTAGGACGGATACGTGACTTCGTCACCCGTGCTTTTCGGAGCGGACGGAGCGCTCTTGCGGGCTTTGCCCGTCAAAACGTGGAGACCTCGAGCGCCCCGACATCCTCCACGCGCATCGTCTCCGTCGTGTAAAACGGCTCGCCGTAGCGGCACCGAATCAGGGAGCCGTAGTGAGCTGCGTGGTGCCGGATCAGATCGTTCAGGGGCTCGCCATTCGGGTAAACCTCTCCTGCCTGGACCGCGTCACCGAATTGCGACTCGTAGCAGTTGATCGCCTCGAGCTTCTTCTCGAGCGCCTCGCTGATATCCACGACGAACGTCGGCTTTTCATTGTCTTCGCGGAATGAAAGAGCGTGGATGACTTTGAGAGGGCGGTGGGGCTTGGATTTCGGGTCGACCTTCTTGAGTCCCGCTACGAAGCACGCGTCGCGAACCAGCTGCGCGACGATAGGGTGATCCGGATGCCGGCCGTGCAATGAGTGAGTGATCACGACCTTCGGCTGAAGGCGCCTGATGACTACCGCCACCTTCGCGCGCGTCTCCGGCGTGTTCTGGATCCCACCATCGGCGAAGCCCATGTTCTCGCGCACAGAGACGCCCATGACCTTTGCCGCTTTCGCCGCTTCCTTCGCGCGAAGCTCCGGAGTTCCTCGGCTCGCCATCTCACCCGCGGCGAGATCCAGAATACCGGTAGACCGGCCGAGCATGTGAGCGCGGATCAGGGTGCCACCGCAGATCAGCTCCATGTCGTCCGGATGCGCTGCGATGGCGAGAATGTCGACTGATTTCATGCGGAGAATCTACTCGTACCGCAAAGCGTCGATCGGATCCAGCTTTGCGGCGCGCTGCGCGGGGAGCATGCCGAATACGATTCCGATCGTCACCGAGACCATCACAGCGACCAGCGTAAGGCCAACCGGAACTCCAGCGTCGATCTTCATCGCGAGCGTGGCGAGTTTGCCAAAGGTCAACCCAATGAGGATCCCGATTACGCCGCCAAATCCGGTGAGTGTTGCCGCTTCGACCAGGAACTGGAAGAGGATCTCTCTCCTGGTGGCGCCCAGCGCTTTGCGGATGCCGATCTCGCGGGTGCGGCTCGTCACGGACACCATCATGATCGCCATGACGCCAATACCGCCCACGAGCAGGCCGACGCTCGACAGCACGATCATCACGAGGAAGAAGACCCCCGTGATCTTGTTGAAGGTGTCGAGAATCTGATCCTGCGTTATGAAATCGAAGTTGTTCTTGTCCGCCGGACGCAGTCCCCGCATCTCGCGCAAGGCGATTGTGGCCGCCTCCTGCGCGTCGGCGGTCGTGACTCCCTTTTTCGGTTTGACCGGGATGTAGAGCGCGTTCGTTTTGTCGAGTGTGAACTGGTGGTCCAGCATCTGATACGGGACGATCACGCCGATGTCCTGTCCCGGTGGAGAAAAAATATTTCCAGGCTGGGCGTACAGTCCGACCACTCGTGCCGGCCGACCGCTGATTTTTATCTGCTTGTCTAGCACTGATTCGCGGCCGAACAGCTTGCGTGCCGCGTTCTCGTCGAGCACGGCGACGCTCGAGCCCGATTTCAGCTCAGACTGCGTGAACCACCGGCCATCGAGCAGCTCTCCGCCCTGAATTTCCTGATAGCGATCGTCGGCGCCCATGATGAGGATGTTCTGCGTGCGCTGTGCTTCGTATGACAATCGTCCGTTCGATTGCCCCCAGATTGCAGCGTATCCGATCTCCGGCAGCTGCCTCAGGCGCTCGGCTTCGGCCTCCACGAGATCAGGCCGCACGCGAATCCACTTCGGGAGCCGGTCGGGATTCACCGGCGTCTGCGAGAACACTTTCATGACGTAGAATGTCGTCGGGCCGGCGATCTCGATCGTGCGGATGATCTGGTCCTGAATGCCCTGAACGATCGCCGCCATCGTCATGACGGTGGAGACTCCGATTACGACGCCCAGAATGGTGAGCGACGACCGCAGCTTGTTCGCCTGCAGTGTGTCCAGCGCGATCTGGAAATTGCTGCGAATGCGCTCGGTGAGAATCATTCGGCGCGCAGCGCGGTGATGGGATCGAGCTGAGCGGCTCGAGATGCCGGATAGACGCCAAAGAGCACTCCGACTCCGGCTCCAAGCGAGAGCGCGAGCATGACCGACCAGGCGCTCACACGTGCGGGAAGCGGGGATGCCAGACTTATGAGAGCTGCCAGGCCCCAACCCGCGGCGACGCCGCAGAGACCGCCGATGCTCGCCAACACGACTGCCTCGACGAGGAACTGCCGGCGAATGTCGCCCGGCTTGGCGCCGAGGGCCTTTCGCACGCCGATCTCGCGCGTCCGCTCGGTAACAGACATCAGCATGATGTTCATGATGACGATTCCACCCACGACGACTCCGATCGCGACGATGGCCGGGATCACCGAGAAGAGAATCCGCGTCAGATTCTTCCAGAACTCCACCAGCGCATCAGCGGTCTCCACTGAATAGTCAGGCTCGTCAGCCGGCCTCAGGTGGTGTGCGATGCGCATCGCTTCTTCGGCCCGCTGCATTCCGCCGGCAACGAGGTCGGCTGTCGGCATCTTCACTGAGACCGTATTCGTCTTGCGTCTTCCGAACGCCATCTCGAAAGTGGGGAGAGGGAGGAGCACGAACCCGTCGAACGACTGTCCGAGCACTCTCCCTTTTTTCGCGATCGTGCCGACGACCGTGTAGCGCTGCCCGACAATGCGGATGTCCTGCCCAACGGGATCCACGCTCTCGAACAGTTTTTCGGCTATGTCGGCACCGATGACGGCGACAGAGCTGTGGTTGCGGACGTCGATGTCGCTGATAGGGCGTCCGCTGGCGAAGACGTAGTCCTGCACGATCTGATACGGTGCCGTAACGCCGAATATGATGACATCTACCTGAGTCTTGTTGCGCCAGACGACGTCCGCGATTGGACTGGGCCAGCCCGATTGCAGGCTGATCGCCACGGCTTCCGGAACAGCCGCGATCACGGCGTTCGCATCCGACTCCGTGATGCGCGGCCGCCGCTGGAGTTTGCGCCACTCTTCATCGTCGAAGAGTCCGATGCGAATAGGAGTTCTTCTGACCTGGAAGGTATTCGCGCCGATCAGCGCGCTGGCAAGGTTCTCCTTCACGTAGGCGTTCATGCCGGTGATGATCGCGACGACGGCCACGAGGAAGGCGACGGATACGATGATCCCGAGCAGCGTGAAGAACGACCGCAGCTTGTTGACGCGGATCTGCTCTAGGGCCGTAGTGATGACATCTACGAAGCGCATGAGCGTAATTTCGGGTGGCGGAGCGCGTGGCGCTACACCACGAACTGCAACGGAAGACTACCGGCTTGGGGCTTTGGGCGGAGCGGCCCGCGGCTTTGGGCCCACTACTCGTACCGCAGCGCTTCGACGGGGTCGAGCCTGGCCGCACGGGCAGCGGGAAGCAGGCCGAAAAGAATGCCGGTGAACGCGCTCGTCGCCAGCGCGGCAAGCACGGCCGATAGAGGGGTCGACGCCGGAATCGCGGGGAACGCGGTCTTGATCCCCAGCGCGACAAGGATGCCGAGCACGAGCCCGATCGCCGCGCCTATGCTGGTGAGCGTTGCGGCCTCCACCAGGACCTGCCAGAGGATCGCGCTCTTCGTTGCGCCGAGTGCCTTCCGCACACCTATCTCTCGCGTGCGCTCAGTCACGCTGATCATCATGATCGCGACGACGCCCACTCCGCCGACCAGGAGGCCGACCGAGGACAGAGCCAATCCGACCACGAAGAAGGTCCCGAACAGCTGATTGTAAATCCCCATCAGCCTGTCCTGCGTCACGATCTCGAACGTGTTGTTCGCGGTCGAGCGAAGCCCGCGGCGGGCGCGCAAGAGAGCGGTAACGTCGTCCGTCGCCTCCTCCGTCGTCACTCCTGGCTCCGGCTTCACGATCAGATCCACGCCGCGCATCCATGGGCTCAGGCTGCGGCGCGCCGACTCGAACGGCACGATGGCCTTGGCCTGGTCACCACCGCCCGCCGAAGTCGGCGTGCCCATCGGGCTCGCTGTGTAGTGATAGACGCCGATCACCGTGAATCCGACGCCGTCGACGTTGATGGTCTTGTCCATCGGATCCGACGTGCCGAAGAGCCTCTCCGCCAGCTTCTGGTTGACGATGATCACGCGCGCCGCGGTCGTGTTCTCCGCATACGTGAAGCTCCGTCCGGGATAGATGTCGCCGCCATCCACGTCCACCCAGTTCGGCGTGTAGATCTCCATCCCCGTGCTCACCTGCTTGTCCTTGTAGGTGAACTTGGCGCCGGAGCCAAGATGAGCGGTGACCGCCTTGATGGTGGGCAGACGCTCGATCGCGGTCGCGTCGTCGATCGTGAGAGCGGGATTGCGGCGCTCGGGACACGTGTCGTCGGAGCCGTCGCATGCCTGAAAGCCGTGGATCGGCCGGCGGTAGATGTAGAACGAAGTCGGACCGGCGGCCTCGAGATCCTTGGCGAAGCTCTCGTTGATGCCGCGTACAACCGACGACATCGCCACCACCACGAACACGCCAATTGCGACGCCCATGATTGTGAGAGCGGCCCGCACCTTGTTCGAGCGGATCGAGTCGACCGCCATGCCGACGCCTTCGAACGCGTTGAAGATTCTCTGTGCGAGCCGCATCGCTATTCCTTCCTCAGAGCTTCAATCGGGTCGAGCGCAGCGGCTCGGCGCGCCGGATACACTCCGGAGATGATTCCGACGACCGTGCCGAGCAGTGTCGCCATGACGATCGACCACGGCGCAATCGCCGCCGGGAGAGGTGTCTTCCACTCCACCACCTTGGCGATGAGGATCCCGAGCAGAATCCCGATGATCGCGCCGAGCGTGCTGAGTGTCGCGGCTTCGACCAGGAACTGGCGCATGATGTCGCGGCGTCTCGCACCCAGCGATTTCCGGATGCCGATCTCACGCGTGCGCTCCGCCACCGCGACGAGCATGATGTTCATGATCACGAGTCCGCCGACGACGAGTCCGATCGCGGGGAACGCGGTGCCGGCCATCGTCATGACCTTCTTCAGCTTGTCCATGAACGCCAGCGCGCTCTCGGACGTCTCCATGAAGAAGTTGTCAGGCTCACTCGGTCTCAGCTTCCGGCGTCCCCGCATGACTTCGCGCACCGACTCCATCGCGTCGCCCATCGTCAGGGCCGTCGGAGTCTGCACCATGATGCCGTCCACGTCTCCGCGCGGATTCGTGAAATGGTGCAGCGGCGAGTTGTAGGGAGCGATAGCGACGCGGTCGAGCGAGAGTCCGAACACGGAGCCCTGCTTCTCGAGCACACCGATCACCGTATAGGGCATCCCCTTGATGCGGAGCTGGCGCCCCAGCGGATCGAGGTCCTTGAAGAAATACTTCGCAACCTCGTCGCCGATCACCACGACCGGGGAGCCAAGCGTCGCTTCCTGGTTCGTGAAAAGCCGTCCGGAATGGACGTCGTATTTCTTGATCGTGAAGTAGTCGCCGTCGACGGCGTGTGCCTCGACCTGCTTCGGACGCGCCCACTGCGTCTGGGCCTGGAGGTATTCCTGGCTCTCGACCGCGTAGCGTGAGCCGGGCGGAAGCACGCTCGCCACGAGCGCGAGGTCCGAATGGTAGACGCGAGGGCGTCTCAGCCACGAGCGCCACTCTTCTTCCGAGCCGGCGCCGTCCCCGAACCAGGGATAGCGCCGGAGCGTGAAGGTGTTGACGCCGAGCAGCTTGGCCGCGAAGTCGTTCTCCATGTAGCTGCTCATGCCCTGCACGATGGAGATCACGGCGATGAGGAACATGACCCCGATGCAGACGCCGAGCAGCGTGAAGAAGCTCTTGAGCTTCTGAACGCGGATCTGCGCCAGAGCCAGCCAGATGGCTTCGACGAACGGCACCGTCAATCCTTGCGGTTGAGATTCGGCGGCGCGATTCCGGCGGACTTGATGAAGGTAGAGCGCTTGTCGTCGCTTGAGACCAGTCCGTCGCGGAGCACTATCACGCGGCGGGCGTGCGCGGCGATGTCAGACTCGTGGGTGACCATGATGACGGTCTGGCCCTGCTCGGCGAGACCCTCGAACACGCGCATGATCTCCTCCGATGTCGTCGAATCGAGGTTTCCCGTCGGCTCGTCGGCAAGAAGGATCGAGGGCTGATTCACCAGAGCGCGCGCGATGGCGACGCGCTGCCGCTGACCGCCCGACAGCTCGTTCGGTCTGTGCTGAATTCTATCACCGAGCTGAACGCGCTCGAGCGCCTCGGTTGCGCGCTTTCTGCGCTCGTCGGAGCCAACACCGGCATAAACCAGGGGCAGCTCGACATTGTGGAGGGCTGTCGCCCGCGGAAGAAGATTGAACGTCTGAAAGACAAATCCGATCTCACGATTTCTGACACGCGCGAGCTCGTCTTCATCCTTCTCTGACACGAGCGTCCCGTTCAGCCAGTATTCGCCCGCGCTCGGAGTGTCGAGACACCCGACCAGGTTCATCAGAGTCGATTTGCCCGAGCCGGATGGTCCCATGATCGCGACGTACTCGTTGCGGCGGATCGCGATGTCCACACCGCGCAGCGCGTGGACCACCTCTCCACCCATGTCGTAATCGCGCTTGAGACCCCGCGTGACGATTACCCAGTCCTTCTCCGGCGCGATGCCATCGGCGCCGGTGACGGCCTGGCGTTCGGCGGTCGTGCCGAGGGGTGCTTCATCAATTGTTGTCATCAACTCTTCGCCGGCTCGCCGGCCTTCTTCGGTTGCTCCTTCTGTGCGCGCACGGTTGCGCCATCCTTGAGCTCGCGGATTGCCTGGTAGGTGCCGCCGACGATATTCTCACCTTCCTTGAGACCGGTCAGCACCTCGAAATACTTCTCACCCGCGATACCAACCTTTACGGGACGGAACGAGACTTTGTTGTTGGTGCCGACCACGAACACTCCCTCGACGTCGCGCTTGCCGACCTGCTTCGCCGGTGCCTTTTTGGCGAGCGTCAGCGATGTATCCGGCTTCACGCTGTCCTCCCGAACGGTGAGGGCAATGATCGGAATCGCCAGCACGCCGTTTCTGGTCGACGTGATAATCTTCGCGGTCGACGAGAAATCGGGACGCGTCTCGGGCGGAGCATTCAGCAGCTGGATCGTGACTTCATAGTCGATCGCCTGGTCGGTCGCGCCGCCGGTACCACCCGTGGCGGCTCCTTTGACCGAGCTGTTCGAGATCTCGGAGACCCGGCCAATAAAAGTCGTGTCCGGGAAGGCATCGAGCTGCACCACGGTCGAATCGCCGATCTTGATGCGCGAGACGTCGGTCTCGTCGACCTTTACCTTGGTCTCGAGAACGCTCATGTCGCTGATGGTGAGCATCATGGCCGCATCCTTGTTGAACGTGCCCTGAATCGCCGTTTCGCCCTCTTCGACGTTGAGGCGCGTCACACGGCCGCTCATCGGCGCGACAATCGTCGTCTTGCTCAGGCTCGACGCCGCGTCGCGATAAGAAGCAGTTGCCTGGTCGATGGCGTGGTTAGCCGCTTCGAGCTGCGCCTGCGCGACCTCGACTTGCGTGCGGAGCTGTTCGGTTTGTTCGTCGGACACCAGAGTTGGGTTTGCCTTCTTGAGGGCCATCAGGCGATCGAAATTGCGCTGTGCCTGAGCGAGCGCCGGCTTGGCTTGCGCCGACTGCGAGCGGGCGGACGCAACAGCTGCCGTCGCCCTTTCGACGTTGGCGCGGTACTGCGAAGGATCGATCTCGAGCAGGAACTGCCCCTTGGTCACCATCTGGCCTTCTTTGACGGCAAGCCGGACTATGCGGCCACTGATGTCGGCACTGATGTTCACCTTGGTGTGCGGCTGGACCTGACCGCTCGCGGTTACCGACGCGACGAGATCACGCTTCTGAATCTTCTCCATGCGGACTTCGGTCGCCTTGTTGCGGCCCTTCATTGCGCTGGTGACGCCGATGATCACAATGGCGAGTGTGACCACGCCGGCGACTGTCCACTTGGTGCGTTTCTTCATAAATGTCGATCCGATTAGCGGAGGGGGTGACCGACGGCGCTCTCGAGAGCGGCGAAGGCCTTGTGATAGTCGTACACAGCGGTGATGCGGTCGCCTTCGGAACGCTCGTACGTTGCGCGCGCCTCAGTGAGGTCGACGAACGTCGTAGCTCCGATTCTGTAGCGGTCCTGCACCAGCTTGAGCTCCTGGCGTGCCTTGATCGCGTTCTGCTCCTGCAACGCTACGGTCTTCTCCGCCGTCACGAGCGTCAGATACGCCGCGGTGACATCGGCCGTCAGCGCGAGCTCCTTCGCCCTCACGCTGTACCGTGCGTCCGACCTGCTCGCCATCGCTTCCTGCAGCCGCTGCTCACGGGCGAACCCGTCGAAAATCGGCAGCGACAGCATCGCGCTGATCGAGCGCGGGGATTTCGTGAAGGCGAAAGGAAATTTCGAGTTGCCGTCGCGAATGGCCTGCGCCTGCGCGGTCGTGAACGCAATCGAGTTGCACGTGGCGAGCTGGTTCGAAAGGTTGAGCGCCGCTCGCACTTCCTCCGTGCGTATGCAGTCGGTGCGCGCCGCATCGAGCTGCGCGGTCGCCTGCTGCACCGGGAAGTTGGAGTTCGTATATCCGTAAGTGTAGCCGCCAATTCCGGTCGACAGCGACAGAGTGGGTGAGTACTCACCCTTCTCGCGCCTCACGTTCAGGTCGGCCACGTGCTGGCGCGACCTCAAAGCGACCACTCCGGGATTCTGGGTTCGCGCGGATGCGATCAGCTCCTGGAGGTTGAGCGCAGTCGGTGTGACCGGAAACTGGCTCACCAGCTTCACGTTCTGCGGCTGCGGAGTCCCCATCAGCTGGAACAGTCTCAGCTTCTCGATCTCGACCTGGTTTCTCGCTCTCAAGGCCTGCACCTGTTGGAGTCCGAGCGCGACTTCCGCGCGCTGGACATCGAGTTGCGTGCCCGATCCGACGATCTCCCTGGCCTGCGCGAGAATGAGCTGCTGCTGCGCCGCGACGACGAGCGAATCCTGGAGATCCGCGTTCGCTTCCGTCTGAAGCGCCTGGAGGTACTGCTGCCTCACGTTCCCGCGCAGCGTCTCCGTCGCTCCAGTGATGTCGGCGTCGACCGCATCGCGGTTGGCGCGCTGAAGACTCGGCGTGATGAGTGTCGCGCTGTTGAGCCGGTAGTTCAACCCGATCTGATAGCTGGACTGGTTGACGTCGGAGCTGGCGCCGAGGCTCGTGCCGCTGAAGATCTGCTGGCCGCCCTGCTGCCTTTGCACACTGAACGACGCGTCGGCGCTCGGCAACAGCGCTCCATACGCGCTCCGAATCGCAGCGCGAGCGCCGATGCGGTTGTTCATTATCTGCTGGAGCTCCGGATTGTTGCGTCGGGCGAGTTCAACCGCCTGTTCGATCGTCAAAGCAGCGGGAGCGGTCGAATCGGGAACGGCAACTTGCGCGGACACCTGCGTAGCGCACGCAAGAAGACCTATGAAGAGCAGTGATCGTGTCATTTGTGGGAGAGGTGGGCTTTTCAACACTTACGGGCAACTATATAACAGAGTTTCAGCGGCGAAAACACCGATTTTTCTTAAAAATGGATTAACAGTCCGCGACCCGCGAATGCGGTCGTCTGGCGAACGCCGGCGGCCTCTATTCGCTCGGCGCGGGCGCAAGAAAAATCCGGTCGCTGATCTTGGAGTAGATCCGGTCGTAAATCAGCTTACCCTTTTCCGCGGACGCGAGGGACGGCCTGCCGATCGAGCCGGCACTCCCGCTTGGAACCGTCAGCCAGCCGCGCCGGTACCGCCTCAGTTGCTCACGCGACATCATATAGTCCTGCGCCTGATCCAGATTGACCATGTCCGGCGCCAGGAAGAGCATGATCGAGGTATCGACCTCGTCGCCGTGCATCGCTTCGCGCTGGCCTTCGAGCAGGTCCGAGAGATTCACGCCGAACATGTCGACGACCCGCACGCGCGCAGCGGTCGTGGTGACGGTTGCAAGCGCCTCCTGATGGGGATCGTGTCCGTGCGCTGTGAGCAGAATGAATTCGCGCACTCCCGTCGCTTCCCACGAATCGATCAGGTCGTTCAGCATTCTGTGGAGGGTTTTCTTCCGCAGCGACGCGTTGCCGGTGAAGCCCCTCTCGGTGTCGACGTTGACTCCATACTCCACCGTTGGGGCCCTCAACACGCCATATTCTGCGGACAGATCGTCAGCCATGCGCTCGACGATGATGGTGTCGCAGCCGAGCGGGAGGTGCGGCCCGTGCTGCTCGCACGTGCCGATGGGTATGATGAGCCGCGGATCATTGCCGAGTATCGCAGTGACCTGTGCCGGATTGAGCTCCTTGACTCGAAGCGGACCGGAAACTGGAATGGGGGAGGGAAGGGTCATCGCATCAGCAGGTAGTCTTCTTAATGTAAGAAGCGGGAGATTCCGGCGGCGCGCAATCCTTGCCGCGGCCGCCGTTCCCCTGTTGTTGATCGCGATGTGGGTCAGAACTCCGGCGCTCCCATACGCTGCGGGGCCTGTGGGCGCGAACGGGAACGAGAGGGTGAACGCGGCTGCCGGCGCAATCCGGGCGCTCGAGCGGGCCCTCGCCGATACACGCGAGCAGCTCGATGAGCGCGCAACCCGCGCTCTCGATGCGCCGGCGGATCCGGCCCGCGCGTTCGATTTCCTTTCGACCCGAATTCCGCGGAGAGATGGCGAATCGGTCGTGCTGTTCGACCACGATCGCCCGTTCGCGTGGTGGGGAGAGATGAGGATTGACCCCGACACACTCACGGCACCTGTGAGCGTGACCTTCAATCCTTTCTATGCGACCTTGAATGTGGTCAAGTCGCGAGACGGCCGTAGAGCCGTCGCATCCGCGGTCCTGAGCGCGGCGCCCCCCGCTGACAGACTGACCGAATCAGTCGGCGCTCGGCTCGCACCCGCTCAGGGCGTTTCGTCGTACGACTTCTCGCCGGCTACGAACACGCGTGGCGGCCCCGTGATGCTCACGGCCAACGGAGCACCGATTCTTCGAGCCTTGCCGCAGCTTGCGACCGCGGACGAAGTCAGGTTTCGAAACGCGTCGATGCTGCGCGCGCGGGGAACGATCGCGCTCGTCATCCTCGTTCTCGCCTTCCTCGTCTACGCCTGGAAGGACAGGCGCTCCCTGGCGGAGCGTCTCTTTGCTGTCGCGGTTGCGCTCGTGATCACGGCGCTTGTACCGTGGAATTCCTTCTCGAATACTTCGCGCGTCTTCGACCCAGCCTACTATTTCTCCAGGCTTGCTGGTCCGCTCACTGCGAATGCTGCTGCATTGTGGATCAGCTCAGCGCTCGTGCTGATGACGGTGTATGCGGTCATGCGCGCGCGGCCCGACGCCCGCTGGCCGCGTCACTACGCCGCAGTCGGAGCGATCGTGACGCTCGGCGCCGGGATTCCGTTCGCGTCGAACATCGTGCGCGGCATCGGACAGCCGCCGTGGGGATCGACGCCGGGCCTTTGGCTTTCGTGGGAGATCCCGCTCTTTCTGTTTCTGTTTGCGGTGCTGCTGGCCGCATACTGGATGCTGCGAATGGCGATCGGCAAAACGGCAACGATTTCTTTCCGTCCTGCGTTGGTCGTCGCCACGATTGCTGCGGTGCTTGCGCTCGGAGGACTTTGGGAGACGACCTCGCGCCAGCGGATGCAGCTCGCTGAACAGGATGTCGCAGCGCTTGGACACGTGGACGACTACGCTCTGCAGCTCACGCGACGGTTCGTCACTTCTCTCGCCCAGGCGCCGCTGCCATTGAGCCGCGCCGATCTGCTGAAGGCATACGCCGCGTCCGATCTCGCGTCGGCAGAATATCCGGCAACTCTCGCGTCGTGGGATCAAACGGGTAGGCAGAATGCCGAGTTCGAGGTAGCGCCTGCCGAGCCGGACTCGGAAGCCGTGCTGAGCGCCGTCAAAGATGCGATCGCGACCCGGCAGACCGTGACGCGCAGCGTTCTCGGCCCCACCGGCGTCCAGATTCTCGCCGCGGTCGCGCATCCGACCGGCGGCGCGACGTCTGTCCTGGTTCTCCCGCGCACGCGACTCCTCGCGACAAATCCCTACGCCGCGCTGCTGGGGATGGCCCAACCTTCAGGCGGCGATCCTCCTTACGCTGTGGTGCTAACCGATGTCTCGGCCGCTGCTCCAGCAGATACCGCACGCATGCATTGGCAACGGACGGGCGACGAGCTGCATGGGAATCGGCTGATCTCCACGAGCGCTGGAACAATGCGGGCGCACGCGGAGATCGACTTACGCTCACCCTGGGCGAGAGCGGAGCGCGGGCTGCTCGTGCTGCTGGTCGATCTGCTCGTTGCAGGCATGTTCTGGCTTCTTGGAACGGCGGCAGAAAAGGGATTTGTGCGATGGCTTCGGGTGCGCGCCGCGCGATGGATCTATACCTATCACGCGCGGCTCACTCTTGCGCTGTTTGCCTTCTTCGTGATCCCGGCTGTCGCGTTCGCGATCTGGTCTTATCAGAGATTGCGAAGCGACGACCTTCAGACGCGCGAAGTGCTGGTGCGTGAGACGCTGCACTCCGTGGTGGCGGCCAATGAGTATGATCAGCTCCCTGGCGCGGCCCGCCGCTTCGAGACTCCGCTGTTCCTTTATTCGAATGGCCTTCTGGCGCGCACGAGCGACAGCCTTCTCGATGTGCTCGCTCCGACAGGGAGGCAGCTCCCTCCGCCAGTGCAGCTCAGTTTCGCGAGCGCGGGCGAGGTTACCGCGGCGTCAGAGGCGAAGCTCGGCGCCGCCAAAATGCTTTTCGGCTACAACGCCGCGCTCGGACCGGCGCAGGAACGTTATGTGCTCGCGGCCCCAGCCAGAAGCGACGACCTGGTTCTCGACAGGCGCCGGCGGGACCTGGGAATGATGGTTCTTTTCGCGACGGCTGTCGGTGGTCTCGCGGCGCTCTGGCTGAGCGGCATTGCGGCGAAGAGCCTCGCCCGGGACCTCGAGCTCAGCAGGATCGAAGTCGCGCGGGCCGAGCGCGTGCTGGCGTGGGGCGAGATGGCGCGGCAGGTCGCGCACGAGATCAAGAATCCGCTCACACCGATTAGACTTGGAGTTCAGCATCTTCGCCGTGCGCGCAGTGATCCGCGCGTCGATTACGACAAGGTTCTCAATGACAACGTCGGTCGAATCCTCTCCGAGATCGACAGGCTGGATGAGATCGCGCGCTCCTTCAGTCGTTACGGGAGCGCGCCCGCTGATCTGCCGCCGCCGGTTTCGGTGGATGTCGCGGCGGTGGTGAAGGACGTGGCGGATCTCGAGCAGATGGGCGACCGCAAAGTGAACTGGCAGGTGCGGGGCGCGGACAGGCCGGCGTGGGCGATGGCGCGCAAGGACGAAATGCGCGACGTGCTGCTCAACATCTTCGAGAACGCGCGGCTAGCCGGCGCGCGCAATGTGGAGATCGCGGTCCGTGAAGACGATCGACGAGTGACTATCGAGACAATCGACAATGGAGCGGGCATACCACCGGCCGTGATGCCGCGTATTTTTGAACCGCACTTCTCGACGCGCACGACGGGAAGCGGGCTCGGCCTTGCGGTGAGCCGCAGGCTCATCGAAGCGTGGGGCGGAGAGATCGCAATCACCAGTGAAGAGGGAAAGGGAACGAGAGTGCTGATAGTGCTGGCGAGGGCTGAGCCTTGACGTCGGTCAATCGCGGAGTGGTGACTCCGCGCGCAACCAAGATGCTGCCGCCGCATATCGCCGATTGGGAGCTGCCTCCCGACTGGTCGTGGGGGCAGGGCGGCATGATCGGAGACTACCGGCACTACCAGGAAGTCATCGACGCGCTCGGTCGCTCGCTCTCGCTCGTGACGGCCCCTGATCCCTCGCACACGGGATGGTTGTTCGAGGAGGCGAAGCAGCTGGCGCGGCGAAGTCATCCCTCGATTCCGACGACATATCACTACTGGGCTGCGTATCGCGATGCGCGACGCGGTCCCGGGTATTTGAGGCGTTGGATAACAGGCGAGACTGTGCGCGCCCGCCTCGCGCGGTTGGGTCTCGCCGACATTCCGTACGTATTTCAAATGCTCCGCGGCGCGTCTTCGACGCTGGCGTATTTGCACGAGACGGGCATCGCGCACGGCGGGTTGAACGGTGACGCGTTGTGGACGACGCCGACGGGACGTCTGTGGATGCTGGAATGGCAGTGGGCCGTGGCAAGGGATGCCATTCCATCGGGGGTCCGGCCAGGAAACGGACTGATCGAGATCCGTTCCTCCGAAGTGTCGCGTCCAATGCGTGCGGAGCTGTTGCCGATGCCGCCCGAATGGGAGTCGACGGAGTGGATGCCGACTCCGGCCAGCGATCAGTGGCAGCTCGCCGCGTTGTCGTTCACGGCGCTGACGGGAGAAGCCCCGCCGTCGCATGGAGCTCCGCCAGTGAAATTGGTGCGTCCGGAAACGCCGGAAGCGCTTGCGTCAGCGCTCGACCGTGCGCTTTCGGTCGATCCCGGCGATCGCTTTCCGTCGCTTGCGAGTCTTTTGCGAGCGGTCGATCGCGGAGATCCAGCACGAACCGTCGTGATGGTGCGCGGCGAGCCCAATCGTTCGACCGCCGACTCGGCCGAAGCAAGGATGCGGTGGGCGGTTGGCGACGACTACGAAATACTTTCGAAGCTGGGGAGCGGCGCGTTTGGAACGGTTTGGCGCGCGCGCGATCTTTCGCTCGAGCGCGAAGTCGCTCTCAAGGCGCTGCATCCCGCGATCGCGCGCGACGACAAGGCTGTGCGCGCGTTCTGGCGTGAGGCGAAGCTCGCGGCGCAGCTCGCGCATCCGGCGATCGTGCCGATCTACGATTGGGATTCCAACGGCGAGCTGTCGTGGTATACGATGGAGCTTGCCGAAGAGGGTAGTGTCGCGAGTCTGATCCAGACGTCGGGTCCCCGGCAGCTCAGCGAGCTTGCCGGACAGGTCGAGCAGGTTCTCGATGGGCTCACTGTCGCGCATGCAAATGGAATTCTCCACCGCGACCTCAAGCCAGAGAACATTCTCATCGATCGCTACGGCCGGTGGCGCATCACGGATTTCGGAATTGCGAACGTCACCGGCGAGGATGTCGCCGGAACGACTGGCACTCCCGCATTCGCGGCGCCCGAGCAGCTTCTTGGAGAGCCACAGGGGCCGGAGGCGGATCATTTTGCGCTAGCCGCGATCGTGTATTTCGCGCTGACAGGGGTGGCTCCGTTCGGCGAGGGCGATGCGAAGACGATACTCGCGCAGCAATTGGGCGGGCGGGCGGACCTCGGCGTTTTTCCCGCCGTACTCGCGAGCTGGTTCCGCATCGCATTTGCACCCGACCCTGAGGACCGGTTTGCGGACGGATCGGAGATGAAGGCGGCGTGGGAAACGGCGACCGAAAAAGTGCTGGCTCGCCAGCGCGGATCGTGGTGGCGGCGGGTCGTGCCGTAGCAGAGCTCCGAAATTCGTGAGCCGGGCAGAAATCTGTCAGGTAATCGTCATGCCAGCGTGTCACTTCGGCGCGAAAAGCCGGATTTCTGGGCTTAATTCTTTCATTTCATTCCAAAGTCCAGTATTTTCCCATCCAGCGCGTTGGCTGGCGTGGCACTTGCAAGCCCATGCGCGCACGACGAGAACGGTTTACCGTGGCCGCAAATCGCCGGAGCGTGACGAATGTTTGTCGCGTTGTTTTACCGGGCGTTATCACTAGCGCCTCCGAAAAGATTTGCTAGTTTGTCCGGTTGTGAGGCGGTCGGTCTGGAGAGCGTTTGCGCGCTCACTGGGCATGCATCCTGCCTCACGACGCAACGTGCAACCGCGGTAACCGCTGCAAAGTATCTCCACCCTTTGAGAGGAACCAATCATGTTGAGAAGAAGTTGGACCGTCTGCGCGATGACGGCCTTACTCCTCGGCGGAACGGCGGCAGCACAGTCGCCCGGTACGTTGCTGGTAGGCGGGTTCGGCACGTGGACGAAATTCGATAGCAAGTGGAACCTGGACTCAGGCTTTGGAAATTCCTGGGGTTACGGCGGACGGGTTGGCGCTTTCATCGCGCCGAACTGGAACGTCGAGGCTGACGGCGTCTACACTCCCGCGCAGTCGAAAGCCGGCTCGCGCTTTCTTGGCTCGCTGAGCAACGGCGTAGCCGGAGAGGTGAAGGCGAGCGCATTCGCCGCGCGCCTCGTGTACAGCTTCCCGATCGCAAACCTTCCCTCGTTCCACATCGGTGCTGGCGGAGTTCTGGAGAACTTCCGCGGCTCGACCGATGCAGGAGCTGGGACTTACCAGTTTGGCGCCAACGGACTAGCCGGATTCAATCTCGGCTTCGGGGGCGTCGCGCTCCGCGTGGACGGACTGGTGAACTACCTGCCCTCCGAGGGCGGGAAATTCGATTTCGGCGCTCAGGCGGGCCTTCAGCTTTCGCCTGACCTCCGCAATCTTTTCGGTGGCACCATGTCGGGCGCGCCGGTAATGTGGGCGCCTTACGTATGGTGGGACGAGTTGAGTGCGCCGCTTCCGGGAACGGTGGAGCTCGGTGGCTTCGCGCAGTGGACCTGGTTCGATGAGAATGCTGGTATTCCTCGCGCATTTCCGAAGGATGGCCTCGGTTACGGCGGTCGTCTCGGAGTGTTCCTCTCGGATCCCCGGTGGGAGATCGAAGGCGACGGCTACTACGCGCCCCGCTCCAACGACGCAGTACCGTGCTGCACTGGCACTCAGCCGAAAGATGTCAACGCGCATGCTTTCGCCACGCGCCTGAACTACAACTTTCCGATCGGCAACTTCATCGGTGGCCGCCAGAGCCAGTTCATCATCGGCGCCGGTGGAACCCGCACGAGCTACAAGTTCAAGGGTGGCACTGTTCCGCCCGATGGCAGCTACACCTACAACTTCGGTGTGAGCGGCCTCGCCGGTCTCCGTCTCGGAATCGCCAATCGTACGGCGCTCCGCGTCGACGGCGTTGTCGACTACATGCCGAACCACAAGCCAAGCGCGAACCTGAACTTTATGGCTCGTGGCGGACTGAGCTTCCTGATTGGTGGTGCGCGTCCGGAGGTTATGTGCACGTATGCAGGTCTCGAGAGCATTCCAGCTTCGAGCCCGAACTGCGTTGCGCCGCCGCCGCCGCCCGCGCCGCCGCCGCCGCCGGCTGTCTGCCAGTACAACAGCAACATCCTGGCGACCGACCCGGCTTGCGTCCCGGCACCAATGATGGTGGATACCACCGCTATCACTGGCCCGATCTACTTCGACTTCGACAAGTCGACGATCAGACCGGATGCGGCTTCAACACTCGATAGAAAGATCCCGTGGCTGCAGGCTAACCCCGGAATGAGAATTCGTATCGAGGGTAACGCTGACGAGCGTGGCTCCGACGAGTACAACCTGGCCCTCGGCCAGCGCCGTGCGGCTTCCGCCAAGCGGTATCTCGTTGACCACGGCATTGCAGCAGATCGCTTCGACCTCGTGAGCTATGGCGAGGAGCGCCCGGTTTGCACCGAGCACAACGAAGCCTGCTGGCAGCAGAACCGTCGCGATGATTTCCGTATCGTGACGATCGGCAGCGACAGGATCGTAATACCTCCGCAGGAGTAAGCACCTTCTTCAGCCGGGCCCTCGAAAGGGGGTCCGGTTGGGAGACTAAAAGGCGGAGCGTTCCGAAAGGGCGCTCCGCCTTTCTGCATCTCGGAGCCGCAAGATTCAGCGTGAGTCTGCCGAGACTGACTGCCACAAAAACCGGGTGCGATTGAGGGGCTACCAATGCTCTACGACAAATAGGCTACCCCGATTGGGCGACTACAGATTCAAACATGAAGCAGGCATTATGAGTCAAACCAGGTAACCAACGCGCGCGCGCGAGATCAAGGCCAGGAGGCCATATGTACGTGCACAATCTTTCCAGGAATCGGGCACGGACATTTGCTCGTCCGAGACTCGCAGGTGCCCTCGTCACGATGGCGCTCCTATCCGCTGCATGCAGCGGCGATTCCGCATCCCGCATCATTGCGCCGTCGATACCTTCCGGCGCGAGTAATTCGCAATCAGCCGCACGGTCGTCCGGGGCATCTCTCGGTGCCGCGTCGAACTTCGCGGTCCTGAGCGCGGCGCCCGGAGGTTTGGGAGCGGTGAGGTGCACGAACACACCGCCACCTACTACCATCACGGGAGACGTTGGCTCCTCCGGCGCTCCCGCATCGGTCGTCAATACCGGTTGCGTAATCAACGGTGCGATCATCGCCCCCGTCTCCCCGCAGGTCCTGGCTGACTTCAACAGCGCGTACGACGCGCTCGCGGGCGAGTCGTGTGACCGTTTCCTCACGGGCACTCTCGCCGGTGTCACTCTCCCACCTGGTGTCTACTGCTTCGCCGCTGCGGCGACGCTGACAGGCACGCTGACGCTCCAGGGCGGCGCTGGCGACACATGGCTGTTCAAGGTAGGAACGAGCGGGACCGGCGCCCTGACCGGTACGGACTTCAAGGTTGTGATGTCACCAGGCGCCGAACAGTGCAACGTCACGTGGTGGGTCGCTGAAGCTGCGACGATGACCACTTCCAACTTCATCGGGACGATTCTCGCCGGCGCTGGCATCACTGTAACCAGCGGCGTTGTCGGGACTTTCAATGGTCGCGCCCTCGGCAAAGCCGGAGTGACGATCACGGGCGGCACCCTGACAGGTTGCACTGGCGGTCAGCTTGGCGGCGGGACGGGGAAGGCAAAGTGCAATCAAGGCGTTGGCAACGGACCCGAGGGCTGCGATCCGGGCAACTCGAACCACCGCAATCCGTCGAACGACGAGCGCGGTGGAACGCCTGGCAACCCTGGCCGCAAAGGCGGTCGGTAAGGAAGGTTCGTAGCGGCGGGCGCGCGGCGGTGATGCCGCGCG
>JBBQAV010000005.1:0-65183 GCA_038316775.1 Gemmatimonadales bacterium
GCGGGAATCGAAGAGACGGCCTAGTTCTCCGCCCTCATATATTGAGGGCATGGACTCCCGCTCCGCCGCGCACGTTCTGTCCCAGATCGGAGCGCTCCTCGAAGTCAAAGGCGAACAGAAATTCAAGGCGCGCGCATACGCCGGCGCCGCCCGCGCGCTCATCGCGCTCGATACCGATGACCTCGGCCCGCTGGTCCGATCGGGTGAGCTGGTAAAAACCCCCGGAATTGGACCCGCTACGTTATCGGTCGTCCGCGAGCTGGTCGAGACCGGGGAGTCCTCGTACCTGAACCAGCTCCGCGAAGGAATTCCTGAGGGAGTGATGGAGCTTCTGCGCGTTCCGGGAATCACGACCGCCAGGCTCCAGGTCATTCACGACGCGCTGGGCGTTCAATCGGTCGACGACCTCGAGCGGGTGGCGCAAAATGGCGAGCTCGCAAAGCTGCCGAAGTTCGGGAAAAAGACCGCCGAAAAGATCCTCAAGGGCATCGAGATCCTGCGGCGCGACGTCCACCTCCAGCGCTTTCCGACGGCGGCGATCGAGGCTCACCTGCTCCTCTCTAACGTGAAGAAGCATCCCGATGTCACCCGCGCCGATGTGGCGGGATCGATCCGGCGGCACAATGAGGTCGTGGCGGACATCGACATCGTCGCGGAGTGCTCAAGGGATCCGGCCAAGGTAGCCGATTCATTTGCGCGATCGCCGGGAGTGCGCGAGGCCAAGTCCGGCGACGATCCAGGCTCGGTGGAGCTTCGGTTCGTCGATGGAACGCATCTCGACATGCATTGCGTGAGCAAGGCCGACTACCCCGTTGCTCTATGGCGCGCGACGGGCAGCTCGGCGCACGTCGAGGAGATGAACGTTTTCGCGGACAAGCGGGGATTCGAGATAGAGGGAAACTCGCTCGCCAAAAAGGGTGGAAAGCGGGTCCCCCTCGACGATGAAGAGTCGTTTTTCACCGCGCTCGATCTGGAGCCGATCCCGCCCGAGCTGCGCGAGGGAATGGGCGAGATCGAAGCGGCGGCGCGGCGCGAGCTGCCGAATCTCGTGACGTTCGACGACATTCGCGGCGTACTGCATTGCCACTCCGATTATTCGGATGGCACCGCGACAATCGAAGCGATGGCGAACGCGGCGAAGGAGCGCGGTTGGGATTACATCGGCATCTCCGACCACTCCGAGTCTGCGTTCTATGCCGGTGGGCTCAAGCGGGATGAAGTCCTGAGGCAGCACGAGGAAATCGACCGGCTCAACGAGCAGATGAAGGATTTCCACATTCTCAAGGGAATCGAAGCCGACATCCTTGCCGACGGCCGCATCGACTACGACTCACCGACGCTCGACCTGTTCGACTACGTGGTGGGATCCATCCATTCGCGCTTCAGCATGGAGGGCGACGCGATGACGAAGCGGGTACTCACCGCGCTCGACGATCCGCATCTCACGATCCTCGCGCACCCGACCGGCAGGTTGCTGCTCTCGCGCGAGCCGTACCCACTCGATATCGAGGCCGTGCTCGAGAAAGCGGTGCAGGTTGGAGTGGCGGTGGAGCTCAACGCCGATCCGCGCCGTCTCGACCTGGACTGGCGCTATTGCCGGCAGGCGAAAAAGCTCGGTGTAACGATCGAGATCGGGCCCGACGCGCACTCGACGGCGGGGCTCGACAATGTTCATTTCGGGATCGGAATGGCGCGGAAGGCGTGGCTCGAGGCGGGCGAGATTCTCAATGTGCGGAGCGCGGACGACGTTCTTGCCTTCGTAGCGCGCCGGCGAAAACGGTGAACTGACTCGGCGCTGATTCGACACGGCGAGAGTTTTTTCATCGCGTGACAGCGGCAGCCACCGCTCGCACCCTGTCGTCCACCGTTTGTCGCTTGATGGCTCCTATTGGCCGGCGCATTCCTTCTCGTGCCTTCGGGGGCTTGGCGCTATGCTTTGATGGAGGCACGCGCAATGTCAGCCATACCCGTCCTGCAAAAGCTTCTGAAACGCTCGATCGCACTCCGCGCTCTTTCCCCATTCATCGGGGCGACGATCCTGGTGGCCGCGTGTGTCTCCAACAAGGCGTCGGAACAGAACGCCGAGGTCGCGACCGGGGGTGCCGCGGCGAATGACGATTTCTCGCCGCAGAACGTCGCGAATGGGCAGCGCATTTTCCGATTCGACACTTTCGGCGATGAGCAATTCTGGACCGATACGCTCCAGCTGAATCAGGTCGTCGAAAGCGCCGTCGATCCGACCACAGCACTCAAGGTGGGACTGAAGGTAGACGCGGATGTTCTTCCGGCCGGGATCCTTCAAAAGGTCGATCTCAAGAGCCCGGCGACCACCGTCGCGCTCCTCAAGATGAACGCGGTCGTCGGGCTCCAGGCCACGGTCGATGCCAACAATCACATCACGCGGCTCGGCGTCACGTGCGCGCTCTGCCACTCGAGCGTGGACAACTCGGTGATGCCTGGCATTGGCCATCGAAAGGACGGCTGGCCCAACCGCGAGCTCAACGTCGGTGCGATCATCGCGCTCTCGCCAAAGCTCACACCGGCGCAGAAGGCGGTGTACAGCTCGTGGGGCGCCGGGAAGTACGACCCCCGCTACAACATCGATGGAAAGAACACTCCCCTCGTCCTTCCGCCCGCTTACGGGTTGGCCAAGGTGACGAATGAGACGTATACCGCCGAGGGGCCAATTTCATATTGGAACGCGTACGTCGCCGTCACCCAGATGCATGGTCACGGGAATTTTTCCGATCCGAGATTGGGCGTCGATATCAGGCAGTCACCAGATTTGGTGGGTCCAAAGCTCGCCGCTCTCCGCGCGTACCAACACAGTCTGCCGACCCCCGAGGCTGCGGCGGGCAGTTACGATGTTGCCGCCGCACAAAGTGGTCGCGCTGTTTTCGCCTCGACGTGCGCCTCATGCCATGTGGGCGTCACCGGCACCGATAATAATTCCGGCCGTTTGCACGCACCGGCGGAAACGGGAATGGACGCCGCGTACGCGGTACGGACCGCGAACAAGGCTTACCGCACAACGCCGCTCAGAGGCCTCGCGCTGCACCCTCCCTATTTCCACGATGGAAGTGCCGCGACGCTCGCCGATGTCGTTGGCCATTACAACAATGTTCGGAAACTCGGCCTGACTGCCGACGCTCAGAGGAGTCTGGTGGAGTATCTGAAATCGCTCTAGTGCAGTTCGCAGCTTGAAGTCACGCGGCCTGCTGCCGATGTTGAGGGAATGCCACGACTTCTGAAGCGAGCCGCAAAACCTCGGACGAAGCAGGCCGTAAAACCTCGAAAGCGTGCGACGCGCGCGCGGCGGAAAATCTCCGCGCGCGAGCTGCCAGCCTACGCGAGAGAGGTGTTCACGCGGCTGGAGCGAGCGCATCCCGACGCGCATTGTGAGCTGGATCACGAGACGCCGCTCCAGCTGCTGGTCGCAACGATTCTGAGCGCGCAGTGCACCGACAAGCGCGTCAACATGGTAACGCCGCAACTCTTCCAGACCCTCCCTACAGCTGCGGCTCTCGCGGATGCGCCGCCCGAGCAGCTCGAGAATCTGATCAGGAGCACCGGCTTCTTCCGAAACAAGACGAAGAGTCTGATCGGACTCGGAAAAGCCCTCGTCGAGCGCCACGAGGGCCAAGTGCCGGATTCGATGGAAGAGTTGGTTCAGCTCCCCGGCGTCGGCCGCAAAACCGCGAACGTCATCCTCGGCAACGCTTTCAGCAAGAACGAAGGCGTCGTGGTCGACACACACGTTGCTCGCGTAAGCCAGCGCCTCGGCCTCACCAAGCACACGGATCCGGTCAAAATCGAACAGGATCTCATGAAGCTGTTCCCACGCGACAAGTGGGCTCTGCTGTCACACCTGCTCATCTTCCACGGCCGGCGAATTTGCGAGGCGCGCTTGCCCAAGTGCGAAATTTGCCCGCTGAACGACATCTGCCCTTCGAGCAGAGTCCCAGAATGACCAACTCGCCGAGATCGGTGAAGTAAGCCGGCAGCGGGAAGCAGGCAGCGATCAGCGGGCAGCGTGTAGTGTTCCGTTCACTGGCTCATTCTTCCCACAGTAAGGCTAGCGATTACATTCCAACGTCAGAAAAACTCCTCACACGAACCCCCGCAGATGACCAAGATTGCAACGATAGAAACGAACAGAGGCACCGTGAAAGCCGAGCTTTACGAAAAGGACGCGCCGAAAACGGTGGCCAATTTCGAGAAGCTCGCGAACTCCGGCTTCTACGACGGAACCAGGTTCCATCGCGTCATCAAGGATTTCATGGTGCAGGGCGGCGATCCGTACTCGAAGGGCGGTGAGCACGCAAAAGGTCCAGTTGGCACCGGTGGGCCTGGCTACAAGATCGACTGTGAGACGCAGGGAAATCCGCGCAAGCACGAAGTCGGCGCACTGTCGATGGCGCATGCCGGCAAGAACACGGGTGGCAGCCAGTTCTTCATCGTCCTGAGCGAGCAGAACACGAAGCACCTGAACGGAGTGCACACTGTTTTCGGAAAGGTGATCGAGGGGCTCGACGTGGTTCCGAAAATCAGTCAGAACGACACCGTATCGAAAGCAAGAGTCTCGAGTGATTCGGGAGCGAAGTGATGGCGACCAAGAAAAAGACTGACCTCAGCGCCGCGCTTACCGGCCTGATCCTCGGCTCCGTGACGCTGTTTCTTCTGCTGACATCGATAGTGCTGCTGACGAACGCGCACTACCGGGACGAGGAAGCGGCGGAAGCCACCCACAAGTAGAAAAGCCTCGGGGCAATCCTTGACGCAGTAAGCAGACCCGCAGTATCTTACTGACTGGTCAGTTACTACCTTGGTTTATCAATGCCCCGCACCAAGCCCGCCGCACAAAAATCGCCCAAGTGGCGCCGACGCCCGGAACACCGGCCCCAGCAGATCATCGACGCGGCCCTCCAAGTCTTCGGCGAGTGCGGGCTCGCCAACGCACGGCTCCAGGATATCGCCGACCGAGCCGGAGTCTCCAAGGGCACCATCTACCTCTACTTCCCCAACAAGGAAGAGCTCTTTAGAGAAGTGGTCCGCCAGACAGCCGTCGCCAGCATCGCGAAAGGCGAGGAGACGGTCGCCCACGGTACGCCCACCGAGCAGCTCTGTGGCGCCATGCGCGGGTACTGGCAGTTCGTTCGGTCTCCTGCCTTCAGCACCATCCACCGCCTCGTCCTCGGCGAGCTCCACCAGTTCCCCGATCTCGCCACGTTCTACGCGAATGAGGTCACCGCCCGCGGCCTGAAGCTGCTCAGCGGGATCATTCGACGCGGAATTGAAAGCGGCGAGTTCCGCGAGATCGACCCGATGGTCGCCGCCCGCATGCTCGTCGCCCTCACCGTCATGAACGGCATTTGGCGCGATGAGCACACCGGCGTCCCGCTCCTCTGCCACAAGAAGGACGAGGAGGTATTTCGCGAGCTGGCCGACTTTTTTCTGCACTCGCTCACGACAACCGGCGGTTCGTTCGCGCAGGCCGATGGCGCTCCACCGGACGCAGTTGCGTTCATCCCTTCCATTAATGACTGAAATCACTTCCACGCTTCGTATCAGCTTTATGACGGCGACCGCGGCGATCGCATTCGCCGCTTCCGCCCCTTCTGCTCAGACGGCGCCGCCAGTACCCCTCACGCTTGGCGATGCAGCGCGGCTCGCCGCTCGTCAAAGCGCGCTCGCGCAGGGTGCGCGGCTCCGCGTCGACGAAGCCCAGGCCCGCGTTCGCCAGCGCAAAGCCGATCTTCTCCCGAGCTTCAGCGGCTACGTCCAGGAAGCCGGACGCACATTCAACACATCCACGCTCGGCATCGATTTTCCGACGCCGCCCGGCCAGCCCCCGCTGTTCGATCCCAAGGGTCAGGTCGAGGGCCCGGTCAACACGCTGGACGTTCGAGGGCGAGTTCAGCAGAACCTTCTCGACTTTGGCGCCATCGGACGCTTGCGCTCCGCTCAGGCTCAGGCGCGTTCATCGAGCGCGGACGCTGATGCCACCGCGGAGCAAGCGGCTACGATCGCGACGACAGCCTACGTGAGAGCCATGCGCGCTGACGCCGATCTGCGCGCGCGCCAGGCCGACACGCTCCTCGCGACGGAGCTGCTCAGAATCGCGCAATCGCAGCTCCAGGCCGGCACCGGTGTCGGACTCGACGTCACCCGCGCCCGAGCGCAGCTCGCCGCGACTCGCGCCAGCCTTCTCGGGTCGCGCAATACGCGCGATCACGCGCATCTCGATCTTCTGCGCTCCCTCGCTCTCCCGGTGGGCACGGAAGTCCTTCTCGCGGACTCTCTGTCCGAGGCTGTCGTTGGACAACCAATTCCCGACGAGGCGACGCTCGTCGCGCAGGCTCTTCGCAACCGCCCCGATCTGCTCGCCGAAGAGGAGCGCATCCGCGCGGCGAAACAGGGCCTCTCGGCCATCAAGGCGGAGCGGCTTCCTTCACTGGGTCTCGTCGCCGACGATGGCGTCATCGGAAAGAACGGAGCGAAGCTGCTCAACACCTACACGTGGGGCTTGCAGGTCTCCATTCCACTCTTCGACGGCTTCAAACGCGAAGGGCGATTGCAGGAACAGCAGTCAATCATAAAGGAAGCCGAGGTCCGCCGGCGGGATCTGGAACAGCAGGCTCAGGCTGATGTGCGGGGCGCGCTGCTGGATCTCTCGGGCGCCAGCGAGCAGCTCGATGCGGCAAGCGAGCGGCTGCGGCTCGCCGAGCAGGAGCTGGCGCAAGCCCGCGACCGCTTCAACGCGGGCGTTGCGGGGAATGCGGATGTGGTGAATGCATCGCTCGCGCTTACCTCATCGCGAATGCTTGTGAACGACGCGGAAACACTGTACCAACTGGCGCGCGTAGCGCTCGCACGGGCGACAGGAAGCGTTACAACGCTCAGATAAACACGAAATATCTTGCAAACCTCCAATTAGACCATCAGGAACACAGGACAGCTCATGGCCACCGCAATCGGCACCGATTCGCCCGCTACTCCCGGTTCACGCAACGGCAGATCCGCCGCGGAAGATTCCGGGAAGCCATCCAATAAAAAGAAGATCATCCTGCCGATAGTCGGACTGCTAGCGCTCGTCCTTCTGTTCTGGGCGTTCCAGAAGTGGAGCTACGGCAGAACGCACCAGTCGACGGACAACGCGCAGGTCGATGGACACATCGTTCCGGTGCTGGCGAAAGTCGGAGGGTACGTGAAGACAGTGGGCGTGAGCGAGAATGACCATGTGAAGGCAGGTCAGGCGCTCGTCCAGCTCGACGATGCGGACTATCAGGTCCGGTTTCAGCAGGCGCAGGCGGATCTCGCCGCGGCCGAAGCAACCGGTGGTGGCGGCGGTTTTTCGGGACAGGCACAGGCGCAGGTGCAGAGCGCGACAGGTCAGCAGGCTGCGCTAAGCGCTCAGATCGGAGCCGCCCGCGCCAACGCCAATAAGGCCGACGCGGATCTCGCGCGTGCCCGCGAGCTCGTAGCCAAACAGATCATATCGAAGCAGCAGCTCGATGCGGCACAGGCGATGGCCGACGTAGCGCACGCGAATCTCATCGCGGCCGAGCGTCAGGCTTCGGCCGCAGGCGGAACGGTTAATACGGCGGAAGCCGGAGTTCGCGTCGCCAACGCGCGCACGATGGCAGCTCGCGCCGCTGCGGAGAATGCGCGGCTCCAGCTCGATTACACGCACATCACAGCGCCGGCATCCGGCGAAATCTCGAGGAAGCAGGTCGAAGTGGGACAGCTCGTCGCTCCGGGGCAGCCGTTGCTCAGCATCGTTGCTGACACAGGCGTGTGGGTCACCGCGAATTTCAAGGAGACACAGCTGGCCAAGATTCGCCCCGGCCAGCCGGTCGAGTTCGAGATCGATGCCTACGGCGGCTGCGTCGGCGAGGGTAAAGTGGCGAGCGTGAGCGGCGCGACCGGAGCAAAGTTCGCTCTGCTGCCGCCTGACAACGCGACCGGGAACTTCACCAAGGTCGTACAGCGCGTGCCGGTGCGAATCGCCGTGACGAAGCCGTGTCCCGGATACACGTTGCGACCCGGACTGTCAGCGACCGTCCACATCGACACTTCGAACCGGTGAGCATGGCCGTTTTGCGGTCCTCGCGGATGGCGACATCCTCCGAGGACCGCTACGCGCACAAGTACGTCATCGCCGCCACCGTAACCATGGCGGCGATGCTCGAGCTGATCGACACCTCGATCGTGAACGTCGCGATCCCGCACATGATGGGGAACCTTGGCGCCACTCTCGACGAGATCGCGTGGGTCTCGACGTCGTACATCATCGCCAACGTCATCGTCATCCCGATGTCGGGGTGGCTGTCGGCGTTCTTCGGCAGAAAGCGCTATTTCACCGGGTCGATTCTTCTCTTCACCCTCGCGTCGTTCTTCTGCGGCGCGGCGCATTCCCTGCTCGGCCTCATTTTCTGGCGTGTGATTCAGGGAATCGGCGGCGGTGCGCTCCTGTCGACCGCGCAGGCCACATTGTACGAGTCGTTCCCGCCGGAAGAAGCAGGAACCGGGATGGCGATCTTCGGTGTGGGGGTCATGGTCGGACCGACGCTCGGCCCGACGCTCGGCGGCTGGATCACGGACAACTACAACTGGCCGTGGATCTTCTACATCAACGTTCCGCTAGGAATCATTGCCGCGATTCTGACGGTGACCTATGTGCACGATGCAGCGCACCAGGAGCGTGCCGACAAGATCGACTATCTCGGAATAATCCTGCTGACGCTTTCCGTCGGCTCGCTGCAGTGGATGCTCGAACGCGGCGAGCGCTACGACTGGTGGGAGTCGCGCTTCGTGACAATGCTCGGCTTTACCGCGCTTCTCTCGGGAATCGCGCTCATCTGGCATGAGCTGACGACCGACGAGCCCGTAATCAATTTCCGCATTCTGAAAAGTCGTCAGGTCACCGCGGGTGTCAGCATCGGCTTGCTGCTGGGATTTGCGCTATATGGGTCGGTGTTCATACTTCCTGTCTTTCTGCAGAGTTTGTTGCAGATGACGGCGTGGCAGACGGGGAAGATCATCCTGCCGGGAGCGATCGCGTCAGCCGTCACGATGGCGGTGGTCGGACGGAACGCGATGCGGCTCGACGCCCGCTACACCGTGATCGCCGGCGCATTTCTCTTCTTCTGGTCGATGCTGAAGCTGTCGCACCTCACATCGGCCAGCGGCCAGCAGGACTTATTCTGGCCGTTGATTCTTCGCGGTATGGGGCTCGGCCTCATCTTCGTTCCTTTGACGAACGCCACGATGGCCGACCTCAAGGTCAAGGATCTGGCGCAGGGCACCGGAATGTTCAATCTGATGCGCCAGCTTGGCGGCTCGCTCGGCATCGCGGTGATGGCGACACTGCTCGCGCGCTTCATGGCGTCCGAGAAGGCGGTCCTGGTAGAGCACGTCGGCGCGAATGATCCCGAGACGTTGAGCCGGCTCTCGATGATCACCCGCGGTCTCATCTCACGCGGAATCAATCCGATGACGGCGCAGCAGCAGGCGCTTGCTATCCTCGACCGCCAGGTTTCGGTACAATCGAGCATGCTCGCATTCTCGAAGATTTATCTGTACAGCGGTCTGGTTCTCCTGGCCGCCCTCCCGCTTCTGCTCCTGTTCAGGACGGGCCGCGCGCGAGGATCGATGGGTCCGGTCCACTAGGAATCGCGACTTGCCGACCGATGAAGCTGGGGACGCCGGTGGGGCTGGTCAGACCGTATCTTACGGCCAGAATTCCCCCCAGCCTGCTTCGTCAGCCCCTCAACGGTTGAACGCACCCATACGTATTTCTGATGAGGAGCGAGAGCTCGTAAGTCTTGCCAGGACGGGGGACGAGCGAGGTTTTGCCGGTCTCGTGCGGCTGCATCAGCGGCGCGCCTACATAGTGGCGCGATCGATCGTCATGACGCACGAAGACGCCGAGGACGCGGTGCAGGAAGGTTTTCTGCGGGCGTACCAGGCGCTGGACCGGTTCGATCCCGCGCAGACGTTCGGCGCGTGGCTCAATCGAATTGTCGCGAATGCGGCGCTCGACCTGGCCCGCCGCCGGAAGGTACGGAATGCGGAGGAGCTTTCCGAGTCGATTGCGACTCCGTTCCGGGATCCGGCAGAAGGCAAGGAGCTGCGGGAACGGCTCGACGCGGCGCTCGTGCAGCTGCCGGATAGGGCGCGGGCGGTGATAGTGCTGCATGATGTTGAGGGCTTTACGCACGCGGAGATTGGCGAAATGTTGGGGATACCGGGCGGAACGGCTCGCTCGGATTTGCACCACGCACGGCAGAAGCTGCGCGTACTGCTTGGAAACCTGAGGGATTAGCGATGGAAGATCGTACCGATTTGCGGCTCGAAGACGAAGGGGATGCGAAGATCACGGAGATGCTCCGTGATGCATACGCACCGCCCGCCGAAGGCTCTTATTGGGACGCCCTCGAGGCCCGCATCCTGTCGTACGTCAAGGCGCGCCAGCAAGTCGTGATTCCAGTGAACTGGTGGTCCGATCTCGCGAATTGGTCCGCCCCTGGCCTCGCGGCCGCCGCTCTTCTGTTCGTTGCAGCAGGCGTGCTGTGGTCGAGGCAGAAGGATGAAGACCTGAGCACGACCTACGATGCAGTCACTGAGTCTGTCGACTCGGAAGTCCTCCCCGGCGCCGTACAGGTTGTAACAGCTCCACACGATGGCTCGTCGCAGCGCGAGGCGACGTTCCGTTACGTCTTGTCACACTGAGGTTGATGATGAATCGCTCGAAGGGTTACGCCATGATGTTTCTCCTGGGTGCCTTCCTCGCTGGCGGCGCGCTGGGGTTCAGTGCGTCCCGTGTGATTGGCGGTGACCACGACCGCGAAGGACGCGGGTCGCGGGGGTATCGTCAGAGGATGGCGGAGCAGCTCAAGCTCACGCCTGCTCAGCAGGCGTCGGTCGATTCGCTGATCGAACAGAAGCACAGGCAGATCATGGCGCTGTACAAGCCGGTGAAGCCGCAGCTTGACTCGATCGCGGTGCAGGCGCGGGTCGTAAGCGACAGTACGCACGCCCAGATCAAGCGGCTTCTGAACGCCGAGCAGCAGGTCAAGCTCGACAGGATGCGCGCGGCTGCACGTCGGGATCTGGCGGCCCGTCGGGGTGGGGATTCAACGGGACGGCCTCAGGGTCCTCCCGAAGGCCGGTACTAGGAAGCCCAAAGGTAAAAGCGCCGGTGCAGAAGCTCTGCACCGGCGCTTTTATTCCTTCAGAGGGTCACATGTTATCGGGATCGGCCTTTTTCTCGCCTTTTCCGAAGTTCTTCTGGATCTTGCCCTTGAGCTCTTCAGCACGCCCCTTGATATGCTCGCTGGTATTGTCGGTGGCATCACCAAGATCTCCGCGGACCTTCCCCTTGAACTCCTTTGCGGTCCCTTTGACTTGGTTCTCGATACCCCTTTCGTTTAGATCTTTCATTAGCCCCTCCTGGGTTTAGTCAGGTTCTTTCACTTGCAGGTTTATAACGCAAGCGATGTGCCTCGGTTACGTCTGTTTTTTTGTACCAGCCGGGACAGATATCGCCCTTTTTTTTGCATCCGACTGGTCAGGTATCGGCCTTGCAAAGCGTTGCGGGCTTGCGGAAATTCCGAGGTCAAAGCCGCCAGGGTCCGGTAGGCCTGTACAACCTCTTTAGGTCGCGCAAATCAGTACTCAAGTCGAAGCTCGTCACCTCCAAGCTCGTCCGAGCGGCCTCCGTCTCGCAAAACTCACACTTCTCGCGCTCGGTGTCGTCTATGGCGACATCGGGACCAGCCCGTTGTACGCCCTGCGGGAATGCTTCAAGCCCGAATACGGACTCGCGGCAACGGAGCTCAATGTCTACGGTGTGCTGTCGCTGATCCTGTGGTCGCTGATCAGCATCGTGAGCATCAAATACATCGTGTTCGTCATGCGGGCCGACAACCGGGGCGAGGGGGGAATTCTCGCGCTGGTCGCGCTCATGCTTCAGCGTTTGCACCGCGACGCCGATCGCAATGTGAAGGCCGCGATCACCGCCATCGGGCTCATCGGAGCCGCCTTGCTGTACGGCGATGGAGTAATCACTCCGGCGATCTCGGTACTGAGCGCCACCGAAGGCCTTGCCGTCGTCGAGCCCGTGCTCAGCAAATTCGCGATCCCGCTCACAGTGCTGATCATCTTTCTTCTCTTCTTTTTCCAGAAGAAGGGGACGGCCAAAGTCGGGCGAATTTTTGGCCCGATAACATTGGTCTGGTTCATAACCATCGCCGCACTCGGCGCCGTTGAGATCGTACGGGAGCCGCGAGTTCTGCGCGCCGCCAATCCATGGTACGCCCTGAGCTTCTTCGGACTTCACGGCGGTCATTCGTTCGTCGTTCTTGGTGCCGTCGTGCTGGCTGTCACCGGAGCGGAAGCCTTGTACGCGGACATGGGACATTTCGGAAAACGCGCGATCCGGCTCGCCTGGTTCGGCCTGGTCCTCCCAAGTCTCGTACTCAATTACTTCGGGCAGGGCGGAATGATCCTGTACAATCCTGAGGCCGCGGCCAATCCATTTTTTCTTCTGGCGCCGCGGGCTCTTCTCGTTCCGCTCATCGTCCTGGCCACCATGGCGGCGATCATCGCATCGCAGGCGATGATCTCGGGAGCCTTCTCGCTCACACAGCAGTGCGTCCAACTCGGCTACAGTCCGCGCGTCACCATCATCCATACGTCGAAGCAGGAACACGGACAGATCTACATTCCGGAAGTAAACAATGCCCTGATGATCGGGTGCCTGCTCGTCGTCCTCGGCTTCAGGTCGTCAACGGCGCTCGGCGCCGCTTACGGAATTGCAGTGACCGGAACTTTCCTCATGACCACGGCGCTGCTGTTTACCGTCGCGCGGACGTGGTGGGGATGGAGCAAGCTTCACGCGCTATCGCTCGTGCTCCCGTTTGTGATCATCGATGGAGCGTTCTTCGGGGCAAATCTCCTGAAGATTCGGCAAGGAGGGTGGGTGCCGCTCACGATTGCGTTCTTCCTCTTCATTCTGATGACGACGTGGAATCGAGGCCGGGAGATAGTTCAGGACCTGTTGCGGCGGGGAATGCTGCCGATCGACCTGTTGCTCGCCGATATCGAAAACAGAAAGACCGTGCGCGTTCCCGGGCTGGCCGTGTTCATGACCCGCGAGCCGGAAGGTGCGCCGGTGGTGCTGCTGCACCATCTCAAGCACAACAAGGTCCTGCACGAACAGGTGGTCCTGCTGTCGATTCTCTCAGAGGAAGTGCCCGAGATTCCCAACGCCGAGCGAATCAAGATCGAAAAGCTCTCGCAGGGCTTCTATCGGATCACCGCCCGTTATGGCTTCATGGAGAGCACAGACGTGCCTGGAATTCTGGCGCGGGCCCGTGAAGCCGGTCTCGATTCCAAGCCGCTCGATACGACTTACTATCTCGGGCGCGAACAGCTGATTCCCACCGGCACCACTCCGCTCTGGAAATGGCGCAAAAAGCTATTCGTCTTCATGTCCCGAAATTCGCGGTCGGCGACAGCGTTCTATGGAATCCCGCCGAACCGCGTCGTCGAACTGGGCGCGCAGATCGAGTTCTGAAGTCGGGCACGCACGCGAAGCACATCGCCGGGTAAAACAAACGACAACAGAACACGTCGTGAGAGGACCGAGGTTCGCTCAGCTCAGAGCTGAGGTGATCAACCCATGCCTTTTCTCCTGAGCTTCTCCAGCTCGCGCCGGTCTTTCTTGGTCGGCCTTCCGCGATCGTAGTCGCCGACGGACTGCGCTGCCTTCACCTGAACCTGCATCGCTTCGCGCGTCTTTCGACCTTCCTCGGTTTCCTGATACAGGGTCGCCGCAACCGGCGCGGGGCCGCGAACCTCCGACAGCGCGCGTACGACCACGATGTGGTGGTAGGGGCCGAGGCGGATGCGAAGCGAGTCGCCGATCTGGAGCTGCTTGGCGCGTTTTGCGCGCTCACCATTGACTTCAACTTTGCCGGATTCGACCGCAGTGGCGGCGAGAGCGCGCGTCTTGAAAAAACGCGCCGCCCACAGCCACTTATCGAGCCTGACCCTCGTATTGTCTTCTGGAGCCATTCGTTTCGTTGCCTTGATGAGGCTTCGCCGTCAGAGAAGATAAGGGACCGCTACCCAGCACGGAGCACACGTGGCTCAGGACGACTGGTCAGTCCAAATGAAAAAGATCGAGCGGGAGTTCGAAGGACTCCCGCCCGAGCCTTCGCCTGCCTACAAGAAATTGCTGAGCGAGGAGGAGCGGCGCGCCCAGGAGCGTGCCGAGCGGCGCGCGGCGATCATCGGATCCTCGGCGCGACTGGTCCTCGTCTTCGCGCTCGGCGTGGCACTGGCAATCTGGCCATACGAGCGCGCGTGCGGATCGGGGCTGGCTGGATATCTGGGTGTAGAAGCCGTCATCGTGGTCGGCGGAGTATGGGTAGCTTTCACGACCTGGCGCGCGCGCCTCGCAAGAATGCACATCCTGTCACTGCTGATAGTGCTGACGGGGCTGGTCCTGATCGCGATCGAAGTGCTTCCGCGAATCGGATACGCGAGCGTCGACCCGAAAAATCCTACCCACTTCTCCTGTCCTGATACGCAAAACGCGTTGCCCCCGGTAACTGCCGCCACGGAGCAACGCGTCGAATCTGCAACCCACCTGTTCGAGGAGCGCTGGAAATCGCGCACCGAGGAGCTAGCTAGGCAATTCCGTCCGCGGCGAGCTGCTTTAGCGCGGCTCGAGCGTCCTGAATTGTTACAACCGCTCGCGAAGTAGTGGCTCCATCCGCTCTTTCATCAGCGGGTCCATTTGCTCCCGCATCCTGAGCATCTCGGGGGCAAACCTCATTGCGCCGGGTCCGTCAAATTCCATCATTCCACCCGGTCCCGGCACCCTGAAATTGAAGCGGTTACCGAGACGCATTACTTCGCTTGCTTTCCCGGCAGTCACCTGGACATCCCGGGACCGTCCACCGGAATAAACGCGAAGTGTAACGCGACTACCGGGGGTGAGCTTCTGCACCTCGCGGCTCAGGCGGTGTGAACCGAGTCCGTCGGTGTAGGAGTCCTCCGTGTCGGCGGCCGTCGTTCGCACGTCGACGCCATTGATCGCGGCGATTCTGTCGCCTTCAACGATTCCAGCGGTCTCGGCGGGCCCTTTCGGCGTCACCGCTTCCACGAAAACGCCAAGTGTGTCGCGTTTCGTTCCGGTAGCACGAAGCTCAAGGCCCAGAGCCGCGCGTTTCTCCATAGCCGAATCCATCCTGTACAACATTCTGTTGCGGAGCGCGGAATCACCGCGCGCCCCGCCGCGATAGACGCGGCATTCGACTCGTCCATCCGGATAGTTGGTGCAGGTCGAATCCGGCTTGGCCGGTGTCACCTGCGCGTTCAGTGCAGCGGCAACCGACGTGGAAGCTACAGCCGAAAGAAGCAGTAGTGCCTTCATCTTGTCTCCCTTGATGGTTCTATGACATAGGACATCGACGCGCATCCAAGGGTTGCTGCTGGGTTCCGGGTGCAAAAGCGGCGCGGCCCGGTGATATTGAAGAATGTCTACGACTCTTGAACCCCGGCCAGCCCCGCCAAAGAGTCCCGAGATCGACGTTCACGCGTTCGAGCATCATTGGCAGGATGAGGCGGATGCCGCCTACCTGTACCGCATTCTCGCGGCGGCCGAGCCCGACCCGAAAAAGAAAGACATCTATTCGAGATTGGCTGATGTCGAAGATCGCCACGTCGTAGTATGGAGAGATCTGCTCACGAAGCACGGACATCCGCCGGCGGAATTCCGTCCAAGCGGACGCGCGCGGCTCCTGGCGAAATTTGGAAGCTGGTTCGGCCCGGGCTTCCTTCTCCCAATGCTGCTGGAAGAAGAGGGGCGCGAAGTAAAAGCGTACCTCGACATGCATCGCGAGACACCGCGCGGAGCTCCGGGCGGTGCTGAGGCGTTGGTTCTCGCCCGCGAATCGGCGGATCATGCGACTACGCTCGGCGAGATGGCCGGCAAGGGCGCGGAGCCGTGGCACAAGACGGCTTCGGGGGGATTTCTCCGGAACGTCGTGTACGGGTTCAACGATGGGCTCACGGCGAACTTCGGCCTGGTAGCGGGCGTGATTGGAGCCGCTACGATCAACCAGCACGAGGCGGTCGTGGTCGCGGGTCTCGCCGGTCTGATTGCCGACGCGCTCTCGATGGGTTCGAGCGGTTATCTCGCGAGCACGAGCGAGCGCGAGGTTTATGAGTACGAGATCTCGATGGAGAAGACGGAAGTCGAGCTCATGCCGGAAGTCGAGCGGGACGAGCTGGCATTGATCTATGAAGCGAAGGGGATGGACCGCGACTCGGCACACACGCTTGCGACGCAGATAATGGCGGACCCTCAGCGCATGCTGAAGGAGCAGGTGCAGGAGGAGCTCAAGATTGGCGAGTTCGCGATGTCGCCTTTGCGTGAAGGATGGATCACCGGTCTCGCGACCGCATTTGGCGCGGCGATTCCCGTTTTTCCATTCCTCGTCTGGCACGGCACCACGGCAATCGTGATCTCGTTTGCGGTGTCGATGCTCTCCCACTTCCTGGTCGGCGCGGCGCGGTCGGTGTTCACGGGCCGCAGCGTGTTCCGCTCGGGCTTCGATATGTTCGTCGTCGGAGTCGGGGTCGCGGTCGTTGGGTACTATGTCGGGGGGTGGGTCGGGAGAATGCTCTAGACTGAAAGCTGCCCGGTACCCGCTACCCGCTCCTCGCGCAGACTCATCGCTCTCAGAATGATCGTGCCGAGCCCGAACACCGTGACGACAATCAACACCCACGAGCCGATCACGGGTATGATTCCCAGGATCAGCAGAATCAACCCGCCAACGAGAAAATTCATCAGCACTCCCTCGCGCCCTTCGCGTGCGCGCGCACCAAGCACGCGCCGGCCCAGCCAGACCGCGACCGTGGCTCGGGCCAGGTAGAGCAGAACCACGTAAAGCGCACATATCACGAATGCGAGCGGGATGCCGATTACCGTGACTGCCGCGACGACGATGGCAACCGGGACGAAGAAAATCCATCCCAGACCGACTAGCGCGGACTTGCCGGGACTTGCGGTCATTATCTCCGCCGCTTCGCTCGTGAAGCGTGGGAGAAGTGCGACTACCACGGCCCCAGCAGCGAGGAACCCAAGCAACCAGAGCACCCTGAAGAGTCCCCACCCTTTCTTGTGGGTTGGGAGCGCCGTAACGGTTCCCGAGACGTGCGCAGCAGGGTCCATGCGAAATTTCCCAGCCGGCACCCGATAGCGCAGATTCCCCGCGATTTGAGCCTGCGGCCCGATGCGAAGCTCTCCGGCGGCGACCTCGACATCACGGCCGACCACACCGTTTATGGTGACGGTCCCGCCCGACGCGAGAATGCCCTCGCGAACCGTCCCGTTGACCTGAACGGTCCCGCCGAAAATGTAGGCGTTGCGCGCAATGACTGCCGCCGAATCCAGTACGACGCTCCCGCCAGCGAGAGTCGTATTCCGATCCACAGTAGCAGCGACGTGAACATTCCCGCCCGCGGCGCGAAGCGAACCGTGAATCCGTCCGCCTATGGCTTGGTTTCCGCCGGCGCCCAGATAGTCTCCCCCGACCGCCCCGGAAAACCCCACGTTGCCGCCGGCGAGGATCGCATCGCCGGGCACGCTGTCCCTCACCGTCGGTTCCGAGCCAGAGGCAAGCACATCCTCACCCTGCCGCCTGACCTGATTCTCAGGCCTGTCGCCGCCGCCGCCGCACGCGAGAGCAGCAGCCAGAAGGACAAAACCCAGCGGCGCGAGCTTGTGAGTGGGTTGGATCTGGACAGTCATGAGCGTCCTCCGGCAGGCGGATGGGTGCGGCAATGCGTGAATGTTCGTTGCGCCAGGTGATCTCGCAAGCGGAGATTATCTGCCGACCCCATACCTTTTGTTGTGCCCGCGAGTCCAAGCGCGATTGCCCGACCACTCTTGCCAGCCCGATTGAATGCCACCACGCCCTTACGTTCTAGCTGAAACGAATTGGAAGTCCGTCAAGGACACCGCGTACGAAGTCGCGATTCTCCCGTGGGGAGCGACCGAGCCCCACAACTACCATCTCCCGTACGCAACCGACAACTACGAAACGGGAACGATCGCTGAGCGTGCGGCCGAGTTCGCGTGGAATAAGGGCGCGAAGGTCGTCGTGCTGCCGACGGTTCCGTTCGGCGTCAACACCGGTCAGCTCGATCTACGGCTGGCGATCAACATGAACCCGAGCACGCAGCTCGCCGTGCTCACCGACATCGCTTCGGCGATCTCGGGTCAGGGCGTGAAGAAGCTATTGATTCTTAATGGCCACGGCGGCAACGATTTCAAGCAGATGATCCGCGAGCTGCAGCCGAAGGCCGATCTCTTCATCTGCACGATCAACTGGTGGACGTGCATTAAGGGCGCCGACTACTTCGACGAGCCTGGCGACCACGCCGGCGAGATGGAGACGAGCATCATGATGGCGCTCGAGTCGGACCTCCTGCGTCCACTGTCGGAAGCAGGGTCTGGGAAGGCGAGAAAATTTCGTGTCGCCGGTTTGCGCGATGGGTGGGCATGGGCACCGCGCCAATGGACCAAGGTCACCGACGACACCGGAACGGGTAGTCCCAAAGCGTCATCGGCGGACAAGGGAGAGAAATTCCTGCGGGCTGTCACCGAGAGAATCGGCGGTTTTCTGGTCGATCTCGCGAAAGCCGACCCGAACAACATGTACGAGTAAGTATCCCGTTGAGTGATTCGCAAAGCATTATCTCGCCGGCCGACATTCACTGAGGCATTTACCTCGCATGCGCTTTGCGGGTTTATGTTTTCTCCGCAGTGTAAACACGCAGTACAATTACTAGTCAGGTAGCAATCAGGCCGACTCGTTTTCTCGGAGCGAATGCATCTCGCGTATTTTGACGAATCGGGAGACGATGGCTTTCCGAAGTACTCTTCCCCGCTATTCGCCCTATCCTGCTGTTATCTACACTACCTCAATTGGAAGCCAACCTTCGAGGCTCTTCTCGAATTTAGGCGGTCGTTAAAGGCGGATTTCGGGTTCCCGGTAAAGGTGGAGTTCCACACTCGCGACTTTCTCCTTAACAAGAATCCGTATCGTAATCTCGGATTCCCTGACACGACCCGCGTTGAAATCGTCTCCAGATTTTGCCAGCTTGTCGGTGCGCTGGATCTGAAGATTGTGAACACTGTCATCGTAAAGCCGCGGATAACCAGTTCGAGCTATGACGTGCTCGACTGGGCGTTGACCATGGCGATTCAACGGGTCGAAAACGACCTGGATCCAGTTCGAAATCCGAGCAGCAGATTCTTGATGATCACCGATGACGGGAGAGTCGGTAAGATGCGTTCGACGGCTCGCCGAATGCAGCGGATGAATTTCATCCCGTCGAAGTTCGGTCCGGGTAAGTATCGGCGGGAAATCGCCACTTTAATCGAAGACCCGCTGCCAAAGAATTCGCGCGACTCTTACTTCATCCAGGTATGCGATTTGACAGGCTTTATCGTGTACTTGTACTGCCTCACAACGACTGGGACTGGCACCTTCACCAAGCGTCTGTTGGCTGTCGTGAGTCCTGCCCAAGTAGCGGCATGGATGGAAGAGCTCAAGCCGAGGCTCAACCTGCTAGCGAGTAGTGCGAGCCCGTACGGAATCGTCATCCATCCAAACAAATAAAAAAGGCGGCCTCGCGGGCCGCCTTAGTGGAGCCACCACCTACGGCGCATTCGCGCTTTCAGTGGTTCGCTCTAAAGTTACGTAAGAATTAGTAACTTTCAATAGAAAACTAGAGCGATCTAGTACCCGAAGAGCTACCTGACAAACGTTGCAGCGGATTTGCGTTCGCTAACTCGAACGCTCTTACTTGACTCGCCCGCAACTGAACTTGGCATTAGGTAGCAGCCGAGCGAGCCGGTATGCCTGCGATCGTCTGCGGCATCGTCTCCAAAATCCGCTCGTTTGTCGTCATGCTTCGGGCGATTTTCGGGCACGCTGCTTGCGACTCTTCGTTTCGGACATATAAGGAGGTTCACATGTCAGAACAGACTGGCAAGAAAGCCGCGTCCAATGCATCGAAGACGATGCGGGATAAGTCCACGGGAGGCGATTCAAAGAGTGGCGCTGGGAGTGCCTTGTCTCAGACCGGCGCTCCGGGAAAAGAGACGTCGGGAAAGGCCGCTAGCAGCGCATCCGACGTACTTCGCGACGGCCGCACGAACAGTTCATCTAAGTCAGCGTCCGGGAGCGCGCTGACCCAGAAAAAGACGAAGTAGAAAACATCCGTGAGTGTGCACGAGGCGCGTCAGCATTGAGAGCTGTGCGCGCTTCGTTTTTTGGGTTCGCGCAAGACGTTGCCACTCCGCCGCAAGGTGAGCGGCGAGCGTCCTGCGTCGATTCTGCCTAACGAGGCATTGCGGCTGTAGAGTGCGAGAGGGAGCATCAGGTTGTGCGCCAGAATCAGGTCTCGTACGGATCGACCTCGCGAAGCCTTCTACCCTTTCGCTTGCGGCTGAACCTTGACGTTAGATAGCGACGAGAACTCGCCATGGCAAAGATTGAATTGTACGACAAAACCTCCGCCTACTACTGGGGACAAATCAAAGAGGACGGCAAAATCGATCTCTATGATCAGCATGGTGCGTATTGGTATGGAAAGGTCAAGCCCGACGGCAAGATCGAGCTCTGGGATCAGGGTGGCTCTTACTTCTATGGCAAGGTCGGGGATAATCGCAGCGTGGACATGTACAATCGAAGTGGCAACCATCGCTGGCACGGTAAGGTGAAGGACTAGTCTTCATGGAACCCTGCCTCACGAGGCCGTTGTAGCTCACGGCGTGGCAAAGCAGCTTGATTGCATTAGGACAGCAGAGCACCGCAACCAACTTCTGACGCGTTAGACAGACGTCGATGTCGGACACATATGACTCAATTGGCCGATCGTATTCGGCGCGGCGGCAGGCCGATCCACGCTTGGCCGCGCGAATTGGCGCGTCGATTGGAAGCAACACCACTGTCCTGAATGTAGGCGCCGGCACCGGATCCTATGAACCGGCACGACGCGGGATTGTCGCTGTCGAGCCGTCCACCGTCATGCTCCTTCAGCGGCCACGCGCGGCCGCACCTGCGATACGAGCGGTCGCAGAGGCACTGCCTTTTTACGACCAGGCGTTTGACGTCGTGCTCGCCATTCTTACGGTTCACCATTGGAGCGACCAGCGACGAGGCCTCGAAGAATGCGCCCGTATTGCGCGAGAACGAGTCGTTATTCTCACGTGGGATCCAGAGGCGGAGGGCTTTTGGTTGGTACAGGAGTACTTCCCAGAAATTCTTGAGATCGATCGCCGAATCTTCCCTTCGCTCGAGTCCTTCCGCGCTGTCCTTGGTCCGATCGAGGTGCAGCCGCTGCCGATTCCAGGAGATTGCGTAGACGGATTCCTCGGCGCGTTCTGGCGAAGACCGGAAGCCTACCTGGACGAAGGGACTCGTGCTGGCATCTCGACGTTCAGTCGTCTTGCCAGTGTCGATGCGCAACTTGAGCGTTTGCGGCGTGACCTGAGATCGGGCGAATGGAAGCGCCGTAATGCCGGCTTGTTTGACCGCGCCGAACTCGACGTCGGTTACCGCCTGATCATAGCGGAAAGGTCGTCGCGTAGAGCTACACCCAGCGTGGTATTGACCCTATAGCCCTCCGTTCAATCCCTAGTTTAGTTTCCGATGATTGCCGTAGATGACCTAGACAAGATCTCCGGAGCTCGGCTAGAGGACGCGAAAATCCTTCTCTCCGCGCATCGGTTCGACGGTGCCGTTTATATGTGCGGGTACGCCATCGAAGTCGCTCTGAAAGCTCGCGTCTGTAGGACGCTCGGTTGGACTGATTTTCCAATGAGTCAAAAGGAGTTTCAGGGTCTTATGACGTTCAAGACCCACGATCTCGATATGCTACTTCGGTTGTCGGGACAGGAAACCAATATCAAACAGAATCATTTCATCAATTGGAACTCAGTCGCCCTTTGGAATCCCGAAGCTCGTTACCGCCCGATTGGGTCTGCGACGCAGGCTGACGCGGAAACCATCATCCGCGCAGTTGAGGCATTAGCTAAAGTCCTATGAATCAGACCGACGTGCAGCACTTTATTAAGCTCGAACGCGACATCTCCGATAAGAAGGGCGATTTTACGCTCTTCGCATTGTTTGCGCGAGAAGATCTCCCTGACCGTTGGGATCTGGTCGTCGCCGCGCCATGGGTGAGATCTCAGGAAGAAGGCGCGAAGTATTTTGTAGAGGAGATACAGAAAAAGCTTGGGTCGCCTGTGCTGAACGTCCTCTCGCGTATTGTCTTCGTGCAGCCGACGGATCCACCTGTTCGCGCGATAAACGCCGCAATGCAGGTGCAGCATGGTCAAGCTGAAATTCGCGATAGCAATTTCTTTGGCGTTCCGATCAAACACGCTTTTATAATTACCTCCCGGTCGCCCGTCTCAGCTCCTGCGAGATAGCCACCTAACGAGCGTAGCAGCAGACGGGCGTGAATGTGACGGCCTTCGACGACTTCGCCGGAAATGAGATTCTCAGCGCACGGGACTTTCAGGATTATCAGAGCAACTACCTGAATCTGTACGCCGACTTCCGGAGCCAGGCCACGGCGGAGAAGGAGACCATCAACGACGACATCGTCTTCGAGATCGAGCTGATAAAGCAGGTCGAGGTCAATGTCGACTACATCCTCATGCTGGTCGAGCAGTACTTGAAGGCAAAGGGAACAGGACAGGACAAGGAGATTCGCGCGACAATCGACCGGGCGGTCGCCTCAAGTCCTTCGCTGCGCAACAAGAAGGACCTCATCGAGCAGTTCGTCGATTCCGTCTCCATAACCGCCAAGGTAGACGCGGCCTGGCTGGCTTTCATTGCGGCCAGAAAGGCCGAGGAGTTGGACCGCATCATCGCCGAAGAGAGCCTGGATGCCGCGGCAACGCGGAGCTTCATGGAAAACGCCTTCCGAGATGGTGCTATCCCATACACCGGCACTGCGATCACAAAGATCCTTCCGCCCATGTCCCGGTTCGCGACTGGCGACGGTCACGCGACGAAGAAACGGTCAGTGATGATGAAGCTCAGTGCCTTCTTCGAGCGGTACTTCGGGCTGGCGAATGGAAACTCAGCCGACGGCTAACCCTTCTCCCGTCACCGAACTGCGTGGCTAGTCTCACAATACCGCCCACCACGGTGCCGCTATAATCCCCTCGGCGACGTGCCGAATTTCAGGGTCACTACTCAGCAGCAACCCGCGAGGCGTATTTGAATGATCGCTTCTGAACTTTCGTAGGTGCCGAGTTTCCGACGAACCAATACTGCTAGCAGATTTTATTTCAACCGGTAAGAGCTGACCGCCTTCCTCAAGCACAAAATCAACTTCTTGCCCGCTTGCCAGCCGCCAGTGGTACAATCCCCTGGCCGGTCCACCGTCCCTCCACACACTGAGATCAGTTCCAATCAGATTTTCGAGATGAAAACCCGTTGGTGTTGTTTCTCGTGCTGCCGCAAGTGCGAAAGCCGAGTCAACCATTAAGAGCTTGGGCGCCTTGATGACTCGCTGTCCAGCGTTCCGCGAGTACGGCGCTATTAGTTCCACTAAGTAGCTGCGCGCGAGCGCGTCAACCCACCGGCGAACGGTGTTCACCGAAATACCAAGGTCCTTTGAGAGTCCGGAATAGTTCAGTTCCTGAGCTGTCCTCGCGGCAGCCAATCGGACGAAACTTTCAAATCGGTCGCTGGACTCAATTCCGAGTACCTCACGAATATCGCGCCGCGAGAAAACTTCTACGTAGTCGTTCAGCACGGTCATCCGTTGATTCTGAGGGGCGGCAACTGCCCGCGGAAAACCGCCGGTCTGCGCGACCTCCCGCCAGTCAAGCTTTCCACTTGCTTCGGCGCGCCGATTCAGTTCCTTCAATACACCCGCGTCTCTTTTTCGAAAGAGAAAGCTCCATCCTGGATGCACTTCGTCCAGACGCAACTCACTCAGTGTAAAAGGGCGCAACGTGCGGTACGCAGCTCGTCCCAAGAGTGAATCACCGACGGCACTGCTTACCTGCGGCTGATTGGAACCGCTAAGCAGATAGCGTCCTGGACGCTGATCGCGATCCACGACCGTTTTGATAGCTAAGAAAAGACCAGGCGCCCGTTGAACTTCGTCGATGAACGCGCCGTCTTCTCCTAAGTCGTGAAGCAAGCCCTCTGGATCCGTCCTCGCTTGCTCGAGAGTGTCTCTGTCATCCAGCGTGCGGTGCGGTAACCCCTGTTGCTCCGCAATAGCCCGACACAGTGTGCTTTTGCCCACTTGGCGAGCTCCCATTACCGCGACCACAGGGTAGAGCTTCAGATCCTCTTGAATCCTGTGACGGAGGAGCCTCGGATACTTAACGTTTGCGTTTGCGTCTAAAAACATTATATTTGCCTCACAGGGACAATATAACGTTTTGGGAGTGTGTATGGCAAACGGGTACTCGACCGCTGATCTGCTGGACTTCCTAGGGCATGCCAGTGACAAGGGATTGATGCCAACAGCCACAGCGACAGCTCTCGGCGTCGCAAGCCGCAACGTGCTTGGCGTGCTGGATGGCAATGAGGATCAAGATCTACGTCAGGTAGACCTTGATGGAGTAATCAAGCGATTTACAAACAAACGAGCGAAGGACTTCAACCCCTCCTCGCTCAAAGAATACGCGCGAAGAGTGCATAAGGCCGTAGAGTTATTCCTGAGTTGGAAGGAAGATCCCGCCAACTTTACAGTGAAGACGAGGGCACCAATCACTGCGCGCCGGAAAGACTCTGTAAGCAGGACTGAGTCGGCGTCTGACGTCGTTTCACGACCCCTTCCAAATCCGGCGGCCGCGAATCAAGACCCAAACGGCTACCAATCGGCGTTCCCAATCCGCACCGGAGTCGTGGTAAGAATTTCTAATCTGCCGGGCGATCTCACACCCGCTGAAGCCGAACGCCTTGCAAAATTCGTGAGAATGCTCGCCGTAGAATAGGCGCTGAAGTCGGGGGCTACGCGCACAAGACCGATGACCCCAAGTCATTTCAGACCACGATGTTGAGCAGGCGCCCCGGAACGAAGATGACCTTTTTCGGCGTGCCAGCAGCGAACTTCGCCACCGTCGCATCGGTGAGAGCAGCGATGATCGCATTCTTCTCAGTGATGTCGCGCGCGACCGTGATGCGGCCGCGCACCTTTCCGTTCACCTGAACGACCAGCTCGATCGTCTCTTCCGCCGCCAACGCGGGAATGAACGCCGGCCACGCCGAATCAAACACGCTTCCGGTTCCACCCGACTGCTCCCACAGCTCCTCGGCGATGTGCGGAGCGAACGGTGACACCAGCGGCACGAGCGGCATCACCTCGTCGCGGTGCGGCCTGCGCTCTCCCTTACGGAGAACGTTCATGTACTCCATCATCGCCGCGACGGCGGTGTTATAGCTGAGGCGCGGGATGTCCTCGCTCACCTTGCGAATGGTCTGATGCAGCTTGCGCATCACCGCGTGATCGGGCACGCCCTCGCTCGACATGCTCTGCACCGATGCAAACAGACGGTCGAGAAAGCGCCGCGTTCCTGAGATACTCTGATCGCGAAAGTCGCCGCCCTGCTCGTACGGGCCGAGGAACATGAGATACATGCGAAACGCATCCGCGCCCCATGTCTCGATGTACTCATCGGGATTCACGATGTTGCCCTGGGTCTTCGACATCTTCGCGCCATCGCGGATGATGTGACCGTGCGCGCGGAATCGCGTGAACGGCTCCTCGAATTCCAGCTGCCCGCCGTCGTGCAGAACCATCGTGATGAATCGCGAATACAGCAGGTGCAGCACTGCGTGCTCGTTGCCGCCGATGTACGAGGTGACCGGCAGCCACTTCTTCGTGACGCTCTTGTCGAACGGGACCTGATCGTTTCCAACACTCGGATAGCGGAGGAAATACCAGGAATTGTCGAGGAAGTTGTCCGATACGTCCGTCTCGCGGCGGCCCGTCTTCCCGCACTTCGGGCACGCGACGCGATACCATTCCTCGTGGCGCGCGAGTGGCGATACTCCCGAGTCATCGGGCCTGAAGTCTTCGATGAACGGCAGCACCACCGGCAGATCCTTCTCCGGCACCGGCACCGTTCCGCACGACTCGCAGTAGATGATCGGAATCGGCGGACCCCAGTACCGTTGCCGCGAGATGCACCAGTCGTGCAGGCGATAGTGCACGACCGGCTTCGCCGAGCCGCCCTTCACCAGGAAGTCGACGATGGCCTTCTTCGCCGCCTCCACCTCGAATCCGTCGAACACGCCGGAGTTCACCAGCGTGCCTGATTCGCACTCGGTGAATGCTTTGTCGAGTGACGTATTCGCATCCTCGCGCTCGCCACAAACGACGCGCACGATCGGGAGCTTGAACTTCGTCGCAAACTCGAAATCGCGCTCGTCGTGCCCGGGCACGCCCATGATCGCGCCGGTGCCGTATTCCATCAGCACGTAGTCAGAGACCCAGATCGGAATTTCTTTCTGAGTCGCCGGGTTAATGGCATGCGAGCCCGTGAACACGCCGGTCTTCTCCGTGCTCGTCTTCCGCGTGATTATGTCCTGCTTTTTCGTCTTCTCGCGGTAGGCGTTCACCTTCTTCAGCTCGCCTGGCTTCGTGAGCCCGTTGACGAGCGGATGCTCCGGCGCGAGAACCATGTAGGTCGCGCCGTAGATGGTATCAGGGCGAGTCGTGAAAACGCGGATCTCGCATTGGCCGCCGTCTACGTTCTCCGCTTCGAAAGCGATCTCCGCCCCTTCGGACCGACCGATCCAGTTCCGCTGCGCGGTCTTGGTGGTCTCCGACCAGTCGATGTGATCGAGATTCTCCAGAAGCCTCGGCGCATAGTCGCTGATGCGGAAAAACCACTGCTCAAGGAGCCGCTGCTCGACCGGCGTCTTGCTGCGCTCGCAAAGCCCGCCCACGACTTGCTCGTTGGCGAGAACCGTCTTGCAGTCGGGACACCAGTTGACCGCCGCCTGCTTCCTGTAGGCGAGCCCCTGCTTATACAGCTGCAGAAAGAGCCACTGCGTCCACTTGTAGTAATCGGGGTCGGTCGTGGCCAGTCTGTAGCGCCAATCGACCATTAACCCGGCGCGCTCCAGCTGCCGCTGGAAGTTGGCGATGTTCCGCGGGATCAGATCCATCGGATGGATCCCCACCTTCAGAGCATAGTTCTCCGAATGGATCCCGAAGGCGTCGTAACCCAGTGGCTCGAACACGTTGTGTCCCATGAGTCGCTGGAATCGTCCATACACGTCGTTCCCAGTGAACGCAAAAAGATTTCCGACGTGGAGTCCTTCGGCGGACGGGTAAGGGAACATCATCAGTGCATAGAACGGCCTTTGGGCGCGCTGCAGGTCGGTGTGGTTCGTTCCACGCTCCTGCCAGATGCGCTGCCACTTCTCCTCGATCGCCGAGGAGTCGTAGGAAAGGGGTTCCGAGAGGTCGTTTCGTATTACCGGATTCGCCATTCGTACAAACTAGCCGCTCTGCGACGGAGTTTCATCTGTCGGCGAAGCCGACCAAGTCGTTCCACAATCGCTCCTCAACATGACAGCAACGCCACTTCCTCTCGTTTCCCGCTCCTCCGGCTTACTGAAGCCGGTGCTCAGCGCGTTGCAGCATCGCGCACTGAGAGCAAGCGTCGGCTTCGGCTCGGTCTTCCTGATCGGGCTCGGCGGCATCTTCTGGCAGCTTTATCGCCTGATCCCAGCGACAACGCGCACTGAAGTCCTGGCGGTAGGCGGCGTGCAGACGGCGCTCCTCATCGCTGGGTTATGGATAACGGTGGCACTCGTTGCAACTGCGTCGGCGGCACTCATCTTCGTCCGCCAGCACGTGAGCGGACCAGCCGCCGCTCTCGCGCGCACGCACGAGGCGATTGCAAAGCGGGATTTCTCGAGCGGCTACAATCCTTCGGCCTCCAACAAGACCGTCGACCGGCTCACGCGCTCGACGATGTCCATGCTGACCGAGCTCCGCAGCGTCGCCACCGAGATGCAGGCCTCGGCCGACGAGAACAGCCAGCTTGCTTCCCAGATTGCGAAGGCCTCCGTGAAGGCAGCGGTCACCTCGCGCGAAGGTGCGACGACCACGAACACATTGAGCCGCGATGCGCTCGCACGGGAGCGCGCGCTCAAGGAATTGACCACCGAGGCGACGAAGCTGGTCGAGGTCTCGGGAGATCTTCGCGAGGCCGCGCAGGAAGGACTGCGACGAGACAAGGCGCTCAAGCAGCTCGCACGCGACAACAGGGTGCGTCTCGAGCGCACTGCTACTTCGCTCCAGTCGCTCGCCTCCGATGCGCTGCAAAGCGCCGAGGGCATCGAAGCGATGTCGGCGGCGGTGGATGAGATCGGAGCATTCCTGGTGCTAGTGCAGAAGATCGCCCGGCAGTCGAAGCTCCTCGCTCTCAACGCCGCGATGGAAGCGGCGCGGGCCGGTGAGCACGGTCACGGGTTCGCGGTCGTGGCGAGCGAAGTCCGCCGCCTCGCCAGCAGCTCCGCCGAAGCAGCGCAACGGACTACTTCGCTCGTGCAGGAGATGCTCGACAGCGTGTCGCAGTCGCGCGAGGCTACTTCGCACACGCTGGCCACGGTGGAGCAGGTCGTCGAGGCAACACGTGCCGGACGCCAGTCCCTGACGAAGGTCGAAGAGGGCACGATCGAAGGTGCGGATCTGAGCGGCCGAATCGAGAAAGCAGTCCGCGACTCGAACGAGCTGATCTCTCACATGACCCAGGGTCTCGCCGGACTAGCCTATGGAACGGCCGCCTTTTCCAAGTCGATGCACGACGTCGCGGTCTCGGATGAAGAGCACAGCAAGAGCATCGCGGAAATCGCAGCTGACGCGAGCGCCCTCAAGGATGCATCGACCCGCATCTCGGTGCTGGTCGGAACCTTCAAGCTCGGCGACAGCTAACCCGGGGCATCTCCGGCCGTTCCGATTTCGAAAACTTGAACGGCATCGAGACGAGGCGGGCGCCGCTCGCATCGGCCACCGAAAAATGGTAACCCTCGTACGCTGCCGCCGAGCCGAAGCGACCATCCTTGGCCAGAGCGTAGAAGCTCAGATCGAATAGCGGCCGCCCGTTGCGGTCGAGAAGCCGCGTCTCGGTCATCGCGATCACCCGCTCGATCGTTTTCATGCAGGCCTGGTCGGGGGACAGTCCCTGTCGCATGAACTCAACGATCAGAAATGCGCCGCAGACTTTGATGTTCGCCTCGCCCCGACCGGTCGATCCAGCCGCTCCAACAGTGTTGTCGCAGTACTGCCCCGCGCCGACAATCGGTGAATCCCCAATTCTGCCCGGGAGCTTCCAGGCGAGCCCGCTCGTCGTCGTCACCGAGGACATTTCTCCCGCGGCATTCACGGCGTTCATGTTGATCGTTCCAGTCGTGAATTTCACGTGGAGCGGATCGTCGAACGGCACACTGGCTGTTCCGGGCGGACGCACGTTGTCGGCGCGCGGGTCGAGCCAGTTGTCGGCGGGATTAAGACACGCCTTCCACCGCAGCCAGTCCTGCCTGCTCTTTTCGGTGAGGAGATTCTGCTCCTTGAATCCCATCTCGAGCGCGAACTTCTTGGCGCCGGCCCCGACGAGCATAATGTGGTCGGTGTAATCCATCACCGCCTTCGCGACGAGGGATGGCGTCGCGATGCCCTCGAGCGCCGCCACCGCCCCCGCGCGTCTGGTTGGACCGTGCATGCACGAGGCATCGAGCTGAACGACTCCTTCTTCATTCGGCAGACCGCCCAAGCCGACCGACTGGTCTTCGGGATCGAGCTCCTGGATGTTGACGCCCGCAATGATGGCGTCGAGGGTGTCGGCATTCTGGCGAGTGAGCATGTCATACGCGCGCGCAACACCGCGGATCCCGTTGGCGGACGCGACGACGACCGTGCGTCCGGCGGATCCCGCGGGTGTGGTCCGATTCGGGATCGCCCTGTTCAATACGTCTGCTCGAGCCTGGCCATTCAAAGTGACTGACGCCGCAGCGGCTGCACCTACTTCAATGAACTTCCGTCTGGAGATCTCCATTTACGTCAGCTCCGGGCTCGGTGAAATAGTGGTTCCGAAAGCACAATTATGGGAAAGCGGATCCAAGTGTTGAGTCGTGAGTGGATCAGTTGTTAGTCGACCAGTGGTTCCCAGTGGTCGCAAACCACTGACAACCACTGGCACACTGACCACTTATGACTGGCTACTCAGAACTTGGATCCGCTCAGCCCAACCTAGGACTCCAGGCGCAACGTGGGCGCCCGACTTCAATAAGGTATGGCCCCAGTATAGCTTCACGCTACGCATGAGACCCTCACGCCCGATCGGATTGAGAACACTGCGCCTCGAGCCCGCTGGGACGGGCATCGACCTCGACGGACCGACCCGCCGGGAGCGTGACCTGCTTGGAGAACGCGATGTCCCCGCGTCGGCACTGTATGGGATTCAGACACTCCGAGCGATCGAGAATTTCTGCATCAGCGGCATCGAGCTGCGCGAATTTCCGGCCCTCATCTGCGCGCTGGCGACGGTCAAGGAGGCGGCGGCGCTGGCGAATCTCGAGATGAAGCTGCTCGACCGGGAAATCGTCGACGCCATCTCACAGACCGCCGGCGAGATAAGGGATGGCCGGCACCATGAGCATTTTCGCGTCGACATGATCCAGGGCGGCGCCGGAACTTCGTCCAACATGAACGCGAACGAAGTCATGGCCAACCGCGCGCTCGAGATCCTCGGCAAACAGCACGGGCAGTACGACTTCGTCCACCCGAACAATCATCTCAATCTCAGCCAGTCGACCAACGACGTCTATCCGACGGCGGTGAAGCTCGCTCTTCACACCAGCATCAGCGATCTCCAGCTGGCGATGATTTCGCTCGCCGCCGCATTCCTGCACAAGGGCGAGGAGTTTGGCGCCTACATCAAGATGGGACGCACGCAGCTCCAGGACGCCGTTCCGATGACACTCGGCCAGGAGTTCAACGCCTTCGCCCACACGATACTCGAGGACGTGGACAGGCTCGGCGAGGCGCAGGCGCTGATCCGCGAGATCAACATGGGCGCGACGGCGATCGGCACCGGCATAACCGCGCCAAGCGGATACGCGGAGAGCGTGCGCAGGCATCTCGAGCACATCACCGGACTTCCCCTGATAACCGCTCCAGATCTCGTCGAGGCGACTGCCGACACCGGCGCGTTCGTTCAGCTCTCCGGAGTTCTCAAGCGCTGCGCGGTAAAGCTCTCAAAGATCTGCAACGATCTTCGCCTACTCAGCTCGGGCCCTCGCGCTGGACTGGGCGAGATAAATCTGCCGGCGATGCAGCCGGGCTCGTCGATCATGCCGGGGAAAGTGAACCCGGTGATTCCCGAAATGGTAAATCAGGTCTGCTTCGATATCATCGGCGGCGATGTCACCGTGACGATGGCGGCCGAGGCCGGGCAGCTTCAGCTCAACGTATTCGAGCCGATCATCGCGTTCAGGCTGCTGAGTGGAATGACCAACCTCGCCCGCGCGTGCAAGATCCTCCAGAACCGCTGCGTGGAAGGAATCACGGCCAACCGCGAGCGCATGCAGTATTTCGTCGAGCAGTCGATCGGGGTTATTACCGCTCTCGTTCCGGTTCTGGGCTACGAGGTGACGAGCGTGATCGCGAAGGAAGCGCTGGAAACGGGACGCGGCGTCTACGATCTCGTCTGCGACCGGGGGCTGATGACGCGCGCCGAGCTCGACCGTTTGCTCAATCCGGAGTCGATGACGGCACCAAGACAGGCGGAATAGCTTTACGCATCACTCGAAATGTCCGGACACACAGTAGAAAACGGGATGGTTCTTGCCCTCCCAGAACGAACCGCTAAAGGTTAGTTTGTACGTGCTTCACCCGGCAAATCTGCAAGTGTTTCACCGGCGAAGGTGGGACGCTCCCCAACACGACGAGAACAGGATTTCCTTCGCATGAACGGTTCTAACCGCCTTCGGCGGCTTGCATCCTACGCGTTGTTCGCCGCGCTCGCCGTCGTGGTCATTTCCTGCAACGAAGCGCATCCAAACACCACGCTCGACCCGCATTCGGACATCGGACGCGAGATCGATTTTCTCTGGGACCGGCTGCTCCTCCTCGCCACGATCGTTTTCATCCTGGTCGAAGGAGTCCTACTCTTCGTCGTATTCAAGTACCGGCGGAGAGACAACCAGGCGACGCCACCGCAAACGCACGGCAGCACCAAGCTCGAGATCGCGTGGACGCTCATCCCGGCGGTGATCCTGGTCTTCATCGCCGTTCCGACGGTGAGAACGATCTTCATCACGCAGGCCCAGGCGGCGCCAGGCTCGCTCAACATCGATGTGACGGGACACCAGTGGTGGTGGGAGTTCAGATATCCGGAATACGGAGTCACGACCGCCAACGAGATCTACGTCCCGGTCGGGCGCACGGTGAATTTCAGATTGCGCTCCGCCGACGTCATTCACTCGTTCTGGACGCCTCAGCTCGGCGGAAAGCGCGACGTGATCACGAATCGCACGAATTACATGTGGTTTACTCCCGACAGCTCCACGGCCAGCAGCGTCTGGAACGGCTTCTGTGCAGAGTACTGCGGCGCGTCTCACGCGAACATGCGCTTCAGGGTATTCACGGTTGCGCCCCAGGAGTTCGAGTCGTGGGCGGCGGGGCAGAAGATGCCGGCGAGATTTGGCGCGGTTGCTACAACCGCCGCGGCCGGAAGAGCAACACCACCGGGTTACATCTTTCCACGTGAGAAAATCCCCGACTTTGCAGTTCCGCATTCGCGCACCCCGGCGGACCTCAATTTCACGGCGGGCCTCACAGGCAACGCCCAGCGCGGCAAGCAGGTATTCTCGTCGTCGGCCTGCATAGGTTGCCACTCAATTGCGGGAAATCCATCGGCGATGGGCGTAGCCGGTCCAAATCTCACTCATGTCGGATCCCGTAGCACGATCGCGGCGGGACGTTTTCCCAATACGGCCGCCTATCTCGCGCTCTGGATCAAGAACGCGCGCAAGATGAAGCCCGAGGTTCTGATGCCGACGCTCGGGATGGATGAATACGATCCTGTTCTCAAAGCGAAAGTCACGTCGGCGACCGGTGGACTCACCGATCAGCAGATCGCCGACATCGTCGCATATCTAACTGCGTTGAAGTAACCGGAGAGAAGACTTGGCAACTACTGCGTATCCAGCGCCGGCGCGCGTCCCAGCCTACTCGGGCGAGCAGACCGGTATTTGGAGTTGGCTGACCACCGTCGATCACAAGCGAATCGGTATTCTCTACCTCTATACCGCGCTCGGATTCTTCATCTTCGGCGGCCTGGAAGCGATCGTCATTCGGGCCCAGCTTGGCGCTCCGAACCAGCATCTCGTGTCGGCCGAGTTCTACAACCAGCTCTTCACCATGCACGGGACGACCATGATCTTCCTCGCGATCATGCCGCTCTCGGCAGCGTTCTTCAATTTCCTGATCCCGTTGCAGATCGGAGCGCGCGACGTCGCGTTCCCGCGGCTGAATGCCTTCAGTTATTGGGTCTATCTGTTCGCCGGAATTTTCATCACCGTCCCGATTTTCTTCGCCGTCGCACCCAACGGCGGCTGGTTCGGGTACGCGCCGCTCACGACGCGAGCCTACTCGCCGGGAATCAATATCGACTTCTGGGTGATCGGCCTCCTGATCCTCGGCGTCTCGTCGCTCGCGGCGGCATTCAACTTCCTGACGACGATCATCAACCTGCGCGCCCCAGGCATGACGCTCATGCGCATGCCGATGTTCACGTGGATGGCGTTCATCGTTCAGGTCCTGCTCGTGCTGGCGTTCCCGGTCATCACCATCGCGCTGGTGTTTCTGCTGTTCGATCGCTTCTTCGGGACGAATTTCTACAACACCGTGAGCGCGGGCGCTGACCCGCTGCTGTGGCAGCACCTGTTCTGGATCTTCGGACACCCGGAGGTCTACATCCTGGTTCTTCCGGCGTTCGGACTCGTGTCGGAAGTTCTGCCGACCTACTCCAAGAAGCCGCTGTTCGGATATCCCGTGATGGTCTATTCCGGAATTCTGATCGCAGTGCTCGGCTTCGGCGTCTGGGCCCACCACATGTTCGCGGTGGGAATGGGACCGATCGCGGACACGTTCTTCGGACTGACCACGATGCTGATCGCCATCCCGACAGGCGTCAAGATCTTCAACTGGATCGCGACGATGGCACAGGGGTCGATCCGCTACACAACCGCGATGCTGTTCGGCATCGCGCTCGTCGCGCTGTTCACGATCGGTGGAATCTCCGGGATCATGCACGCCTCTCCACCGGCTGACCTTCAGCAGACCGACAGCTACTTCATCGTCGCGCACTTCCACTACGTGCTGGTGGGCGGCTCGATCATGGGCATCTTCGCCGGCATCTACCACTACTTCCCGAAGATCACCGGCCGCCTGATGGACGAGAAGCTGGGCAAGATCCACTTCTGGCTCACTTTCATCGCCATGAACCTCACGTTCTTCCCGATGCACTTCTCCGGAATGCTCGGGATGCCTCGCCGCATCTACACCTACGACGGGGGACAGGGCTGGGACCTCTTCAACGCAATGTCCACCGCCGGTGCGATGCTCTGGCCGATCGCGACGCTCTTCTTCATTTACAACTTCTTTGCGAGCCGCAAGCGCGGTGAGATCGCCGGCTCGAATCCGTGGGGCGCCGGAACGCTGGAGTGGACGATCCCGAGCCCGCCGCCCGAGTACAACTTCGCCAAAATTCCCACCGTGACCAGCAGATATCCACTGTGGGAAGGCAAGGAAGTGGACTACGAGTCCGCGCGAATCAACTCGCAGGAAGGAAAGACTGCGCACAACCTTGGAATCGTCATGCCTTACAACACGATCAAGCCGTTGTTCGTGGCGTTCGGTCTGGTCCTCATGTTCTGCGGACTCATCGCGTCCCGCGCGCTCATCGGCGTCGGCGCGGCAATCATGATCTTCTCTCTTTACAGCTGGCTCCTGAGCCCGCTCGAGCCGGAGCACCACTAGACAATGACCGCATCCGTCCACACGAGCGCGCCCGCATCGCACCACTACACGACGCTCGGCATCGACAACCGCAAGGTCGCCATCTGGGCCTTCATCGGCTCCGAGTGCATGCTCTTCACCTCGCTGATTTCGACCTACCTGATTTACAAGGGTCGCAGCGTCGTCGGTCCGCTTCCGCACGAGACCTGGACGGATCCGTCCACGGGGCAAGTCCTCAAGCCGATTCTCAACATTCCAGTCACCTCGGCGTCGACGTTCGTACTGCTGATGTCGTCGCTCTTCATGGTGCTCGCTCTTGCGGCGGTGCAGAACAAGGAGCTGCCGAAGCACACGCGCGGTGAGCGCATTCTTGGCAACTCCAAGCTCTGGCTCTGGATGACGGCGATCGCCGGCACGACGTTCCTTGGCTTTCAGGCCTTCGAGTTCACTTCGTTCGTGCACGAAGGACTGACGATCCGCACCAACCTGTTCGGCTCTTCGTTCTTCACGCTCACCGGCTTCCACGGCGCGCACGTGACCGCTGGCGTGCTGTGGCTCGTTACGCTGCTCGCGATCGACTACCGGCGGGGCCTCGGCTCGCGCGATGCGCTTCTCGTTGATATCGCCGCGCTGTACTGGCACTTCGTCGACGTCATCTGGATCGTGATCTTCACTCTCGTCTATCTCATCAGGTAACCGGAAGGAATGATGGATACCCACGCCAGTCTCACCAATCTTCCGGACTCCGCCGAAGGGCAGGCACACGCGCCGCATGCCGAGGTAGAGCACGCCCATCCGACCTGGTCCACTTACTGGAAGGTCGCGCTCATTCTAACGCTGATCACTGTCGGAGAGGTCTGGGCCTACTACATCCCGTCCTTCGTCGCCTCACGCGGGTTCGTCCCAACGCTCCTGATCCTCTCGGCGCTGAAGTTCCTGATCGTCGTGATGTTCTACATGCATCTCAAATACGATCACAGGCTTTTCCGGGTCCTGTTCAGCGGGCCCCTGCTCATCGCCGCGTTGACGCTGCTGGCCCTGATGTTCCTCTTCGGACATCTCCACATCAAGATCATGTAGCATGTTGTTCCTGGCGCTGCTCCATCCCATCGCCACTCTGAGCTGGTGGCGTTGGTCGATCCACCCGAGTACCGCCATCGGCATCGCAGCACTGGGCGCCCTGTACCTGTGGGCCGCGCATCGCCTCCAGCAGCAGCCGACGCTCTCCCAGAAGATCTTTTTCTTCTCAGGCCTGCTGCTGATGTTCGCCTCGCTCAACGGTCCGATCCACGACCTGAGCGACGACTATCTCTTCAGCGCGCACATGGTGCAGCACCTCCTGCTGACACTCGCGGTACCGCCTCTTCTGCTCGCGGGAGTGCCAGGGTGGATGCTGCGCCCGGTATTGAGCACTCGCTTCATTGCACCGGTTGCGCGGTTCTTCACCCGCGCGCCGATAGCCTTCGTGGCGTTCAACCTCACGATCGCGGTCTGGCACCTGCCGCCGTTCTACAATGCGGCGATGGCGCACCACTCGCTCCACGTCGCGGAGCATCTGATGTTCATGGTCGCGGCAGTGATAATGTGGTGGCCGCTCATGAGCCAGCTTCCGGAATTGCCGCGGCTCGCGTATCCCGGGCAGATGCTCTACACCTTTCTAATGAGCATCCCGATGTCGATCATCGCCGTTTACATCGCGATGGCTGACCACGTGCTTTATCCGGCATACAGCGCGGCGCCGCGCGTTCTCCCGCTCACCCCGATCGAGGATCAGTTGCTCGGCGCGCTCATCATGTGGATTCCGGGCGGAATCATCTTCATGATCATCATGACGGTGGTGTTCTTCAAATGGAACGCCCGTGGCGAAGACTCGACCGCGGGCGCGCAGGTTAACTGGAAGCCGTCTGCGGCTTAGTCGTCGGTCCCTTCGAGCGCCTGCTTCAGCTGCCGTTCCAGCCTGGGATGCCGGCGCCACAGATAGCCGAGCATGAGCGCCGAAGCCAGAAGATTGGCCACGAAGATCTGCACCCAGGATATCTGGCCGAGGGCAGATTGCGTGAAAGCGGCCGCGATCATGTAAAAACCAAGCGTCATCATCACCACGGCCACGAGCAGCCCGGCGAGTATCCCCGGCGTGCGCTCAGCCTGGTGCACGATGACGGTGAGCACGATCCCTACTACGAAAAACGCGATGTAGTGGAAGACCGTGTAGCCGAGCACCTGTGTGAACGCCGTGTCGCCCATCATGTTCTTGCCGAGAACGCTGACGACACCCTTGCCGAGAAAGATCGGCGTTCCGAACGGATGGCCCGTGACGGTGTCGACGACGAGGAACCACACCGCAATCGCGGTTGCCCCGATGAAGCCGGTGATCACGCCTTCGCGCAAAAAGTTGTGCGGCTGTTCAGCCATCGGATCCCTCAGGTGCGGTTTAGAGCAACTGTCCTGGGAGAAAATACCCAATCACGGGGTATATTCCAAGCGAGCATAATGCCTCGCCGTGATGCCAAGCGCGTCTCGTCGCGTGGCACCTTTCTCGCCATGTGATGCCGTTCCGCTCAACCTCTATCGAAATGCTTTTCCAGAGCCACTACGCTCGATGATGTTCTCACGTAGAATTCGGATCGCAATCCTGGTCGCAGTCACCGCGTGCGCGGTCACCCCCACCATCGTCGAGTCGCAGACCAGAAAGAGAACCACGACCACGAGACGCAGGGTGAAAAAACGGCCCCGGCCGCCAGCCGTGCCCGTTGTGCGCTACAGCACGACGCGAAGCTCCGCCGACCTGGCGCAGGCGCTCGGCGGACTCGCATCGCGCATTCGGAGTGGAATGTGGGGGGGAATGGTCGTGTCTCTCACCCGCGGCGACACCTTGTACGCGAACAACGCCGGCGAGGAGATGGTGCCGGCGTCGACGATGAAGCTGTTGACCAGCGCGATCGCGTTCGAGCGGTTCGGCCCCAACTACCAGTTCAGCACGGACGCGCTGCGTGACGCGCCCGTAGGTCCTGACGGTACCGTAACCGGGAATCTCTACCTTCGCGGTGATGGCGACCCGGCGCTCTCCGGAAAATTTCTCCCGGGTGGCCCTTCGGCGCCGATGAATCGTCTTGCCGACCTCGTCGCGTCGAAGGGGATCAAGCACGTGACCGGCAACATCATCGGCGATGCGAGCGGGTTCGATGATCAGAAGGTTCCCGACGGATGGCTTTCGCGCTACCTCCAGGCCTCCTACGCCGCGCGCGTTTCAGCGCTTTCGCTCAACGAGAATCTGGTGGTGGTGTCGGTGACGCCTACCTCGCCGGGAAAACCCGCGACCGTGGTCCTCGAGCCATCGACCAGCGCAATTCCGCTCGTAGCCAACGTGCGGACGGTGGCCGGAGGCGGCGCACGCCTCGGGTTCCGAAAGCGGAGTGATGGAACGATCACGGCAAGCGGGTCCATCGGATCTCGCACAAGCACCAGAAAATACGTCTACATCGTCGAGGATCCGGCGAGCTTCGCGGCAGGAGCATTCAGGGAAGCGCTCATCTCCCGCGGAATAAAAGTCGACGGTGGCATTCAGCTCGGGAAAACTCCGGCGACGGCGACCAAGGTAGCGAGCCTGCTTTCTCCGCCTCTGGCCACCATGGTTGCGGCGATGAACCGCGAGAGCATCAACCATTACGCCGAGCTGCTGTTCCGGAACGCCGCGCGTGGTCCGCAGCGCGATGAGGTGGGATCCGTTGCCAGTGCCAGCGCCCTGCTCGACGGTTTCTTCGCTGCCAAGGTCGGAGCCGATACGACACGGCTCACCTTTGCCGATGGGAGCGGGCTTTCGACCCTCGATCGCGTTACACCGAGAGCCCAGGTCCAACTGCTCGGCTATGCCCACCGCGCTTCGTGGGGGCCATGGCTTCACTCGTCGCTCCCGGTTGCCGGGGATTCCGAGCTCCTCAAGCGTCGGATGCGGAATACTCCCGCCGAGGGTAACCTCCACGCCAAGACCGGCACAACGAACGACGTCATCGCCCTGGCCGGGTACGTTACTGCGGTAAATGGTGAGGTGCTCGCCTTCTCGTTCCTTTACAACGGCCGGGACCGCTGGACGGCCAAAGCGATGATCGACGTCATGAGCGAAACATTGGCGAGCTTTGGGCGGTAATATTTTGATGCGCTCTGATGAGCCTCAACCCTCGAAAACGGCGTTAAAGTCGAAAGGTCCGCGGAGGTAGACGTAGAGGGATAACCCATTGGAAAACATATATTTAGCTCATTAAGAAAAAAGCCCGAAATTGGCATTTTTCCTGCGCCAGTTGAGTACATTGCGTGAGTGGTCCGCGTGAGGTCATAGATCGATGTCTTATCGCACTTTTGTAGACAGGGATGGAGCGTACTGGCAGGCCTGGGATTCGCAGCCGACGAAAGTCGAGCGGCGGATGCCCAGCGCGGATCGTCGCCGGCCGAGGTATTTCGCTTGGGGAGGCACCGAGCGCCGCACGGGAACGGACCGGCGGACCACATCTCAGCGTCGCATCACTCTCGTTGATGGCTATGGTGCCGGCTGGCTGACCTTCGAGTCCCTGCAAGAAAAACGGCGGCTCATCCCTATTCCCCTCCTCTGGGACGAGCTCTCTCAGGACGGACTGCGGGAGCTCTGTGAAAGAGCCAGGCGGGTGTCCAGGAACGAAGGACTGGCCGCGGGCTAGCTCTTTTGTAGCGCGTACACGGGCAGCGGCGGGCGTGGCGGTATCGGCGGCGGGGGCGGCTTAGTTGGCGTTTTTCGGAAGCTTCCAACTCGCCTGGCGCTTCCCGTAGTCGTCGGCCGTGAGCTGCACGAGCAGCGGCCGTTTTGCGGGATCGAGCCAGAGCATTATTTCGCGAAGCTTCGCTTCGTCGAAAGCCGTGCATCCAGCGGTGTGCGAGTCCGGACCGTTCCAGATGTGCAGGAAGATACAGGAGCCCCGCCCCTTCGTGGGCGGTGACCCATTGTAGCCAACGATCACACCGATCTTGTACTGCTGGACCTCGCGCATGTGCTCGGCGCTGTTCCAATCAACCGCACCGACCGCGTCGCGGTCGACTACGGTGTTGTAGTGCGCGGACGCGACGTCGTCGACGCAATCGGTGGTGGGCAGGAGCTGCACATATGGCAATCGCACAGCCTGCATCGATTCGCGGGGCGCGAAGCCGAACGCAGTATCGAGTGGGAAAATACCCGCCGGCGCCTTGCCATCTCCTTCGCGCTTGTCAGGACCTTCAGCGGAGACATCGTCGAACCCAACGCCCCACGCCAGACCAGTGCGTCCGACAACGAGCGGGATCGGAGACTCCACGCGACTCCAGGCTGATGTCGGTGTCGCGCGTTCGAATCGCGTCAACGTGCCGACAGTCGACGTCCAGCGGGGAGTGACGACCACGACCAGCTGCGTTGATCCATCGACGTCAGCGCGCGGCTGCACGCGTGTGGAGGGCTGACAGGCGAGGAGCAGCGCCAGCGCGGCAAGTGTGCACGACGATGCGTCGGCTCGGATCATATGTGGTTTTCCGGATTGGACAGTGTCCTCTGGATCGTGCTACAATAACCGCATGCCAAATCTGCGCTCTCCCGAGTTCGCATCATACATCCTGCAAATCCTCGTCTCGGCATTTCTGGCTGTGCTGTTCCTGCAATCTGGCCTCGACAAGGTCATCGATCGGAAGGGCAATCGCGAGTACCTCGATCAACATTTTTCGCGTAGCCCGCTCGCGAGCACCGTCGGCCCGATGCTCCTGGTCATCACGATCCTCGAGGTGTCGGCCGGCGCCGTCAGTGGGGTTGGTTGTGCTCTGCTGCTGCTGACCCATGATCCCACGGTCGCATTCCTCGGCGCGGTGCTCGGCGGGATCAACATCGTCGCGCTGTTTTTCGGGCAGCGGGTATCTAAGGATTACGCCGGGGCGGCGGCGCTGGTTCCTTATTTCCTTTTGATGCTTGCCGGGATCTACCTGCTGGCGGAGCACTGAAAAAAGACAACTGAAGACTACCTGCCAGGTGCTGTTTAAGACCGGGGCCAGCTACCTCATTTCCCGGATCATAACCCCGCGCTGCGCGAGATCCTTGATGTACTTCTCGGCCGGAATGGCCTCGTCGGGTGTGAATACCCCCGCTTTCCCGATCTCCCCGCGCGCCTGCATCTGGCCTGTGATCGAGAGTGAGTAGCCGGTCGAGCGCTCCATCGCGCTGATCCCGTTCGCTTCGTCGTAGTGGTCCACCATCTCCCACCCGATTCGCTTCGGCTTCCCATTCTTCGTACCCTCGGCGAAAACTCGTAGCGCGACGAGATCGTACGCGTTCGGCTTCGTGAGACGCGGGCCCATCGCGGCGACGACTAGATCGCGCGGAACGACTTTGACTCCCTTCACATCGACAGGGTCGAGCTCCAGCAGCCCGAGCTCGCGGATGGCTTCCATGATTCGCGCGTGGCCAGGGTAGCGGAGAGTCTTGTACTCCATCGTCGGGATCTTGCCTTCGTAGCGTGACGCCATCAGGGAGAGTCCGCCGGCAGTGTGGAATCCCTCGAGCTCGCCGAGCGATCCGCCGAAATTGACGACCTCGATCTCTGACAGCGCTTTCACCTGCGTGCGCTTTCCTTTCCGCAGCACCCACGAGAGCGTCGTGTAGTAGTCGAGCACTCCCTCGAGGGAATAGACGATCTGATAGTTGAGAGGCGGCTCGGGACGCTGGGGCAATCCGCCGACGAAAATGCGAACCGCCTCCACCGTGTCGAGCTGCCGTATCGCGTGCTCGGCGAGGATGTTCACCATTCCAGGAGCAAGGCCGCAATCAGGAATGATCGTGATTCCCTTCTTTTTCGCCGCGGCGTCGAGCGTCTTCTGCTTGATCACGATCTCGGTGTTTCCGCCGAGGTCGGAGAAGTGAACGCCGGCTTCCACCGCCAGCGACGCAAGCTCGAAGTTGAAATAGTACGGAATCGCGCTCATCGCCGCATCCGATTGTCGCATGAGTGCGAGCACTGCTTCCTTGTCGCGAACGTCGAGCGGCGTGAAGATCAGCCGGTCGCCTGAAAAGGGCGCAAGGAATTGAGGCAGGTGGCCGGTGTGTAGATCGGCCAGTCGGACTTCGGTTACTTCGGGATTTTGAAGCAGATCATACGCGCACGCGGAGCCTTGAAGCCCCGCGCCAAGCACTAACATTCGCATTACCTGTGGATCTCCAATGAATGGAACTGGACTCGCTCTTGCAATTTATTGACGCGATGTCCCCGCCGTTACCCCACGAATGGGTGATACTCGATGATCAAGCACGCCGAAGTGATGTATGACGCCGCAAACTGACGGCGCCGGTTGGCGCGATCACCTGATCGAATCGCCCGACCGGATAAAAGATCTGCTCGAGAGCACCCACCGCATCGCCGTGCTCGGGATCAAGCCCGATGAGGGACAGCCCGCGTACTACGTCCCCGAGTACGCCGAGCACGCGGGATACGAGATCGTTCCGGTGCCGGTGTACTACAAGGAGCTGACGGAGATCATGGGGAAGAAAGTCTACCGGAAGATCGCTGACATTCCGGGCGACATCGACATGGTGAACGTCTTCCGCCGGCCCAGTGACATCCCGCCGCACGTCGAGGACATGATCGCCAAGAAGCCCAAGTCAGTCTGGTTTCAACTCGGAATCAGAAACGACGAAGCTGCCGAGAAGCTCGCCCGAGCGGGTATCGATGTCGTTCAGGATCATTGTCTGCTTGTGGAGCTGCGCCGGATCGGGCGTTGACGTCTGGGGAATTTTCGTCGCCGCGGCAATCACAATACTGAAGCAGGGAGCTACATGCTTGGCAGCTGACTTAGCTGGCTACCTTCTCTACCGGGCCTCAGGAGTGCACGGCGGAGTTTCGCTGCCCCTGAAGAATTGCAGACAAATGTCGGTCCACGATTTTGAGAACCCGCGCGCCAGTATGCAAGCTCCCAGCAAGTAAGCTCTAAAGCTTACAGCTCCCTGCTTCAGTTTTGTGGACGTCAGAGGAGTCGCCTCGATGCACGCGGCTACCAAGTAACAGTGTAGACGACGGGCTCGACTGCGATCTCATTCGGATCCGGCTTCCCGCGCGGCGCGAGTGCGATGATGTACTTTCCGCCCGCCGTCGCCGCGAGAGCGATCCCTGCGCCCACCACTCGCGGTGCTGCTTTAGTGGCAACACCGGTTGTCGTCTCGACCAGTGTGATGACCCCGCGCTCGCTCTGAATGTTGAAAGTCTGATTGCCACGCTGAACCTGGATCGGCGGCGCCTGATTCATGTCGATCGGCAGCGAACGGTCGAGTGTCGGGCCCATCGTAAATTTCACTTCGGCGAGACTCGTATTCGACGGCAGCGTTCCGTGCCACTGTCCTGTAGCCGGATCCAGCGCCGACCACGTTTGACTCGGCTCGTTGTCCGTCGCGTGCGCGGGACTGTTGCCGAGCGCGAGCGTCGAGCCATCGGTGGTCCATCGAACGCGCCAGCCGCGAGCAACTGGGAATAGTTTCGGAGCAGCGCTGTCCGCCGCTGCCAATTGGCGCGGATTGTCCGGTATGCTGATCACGCCGGGCTGGGCGACGGCGCGGGCCATCGACATTCCACTAGAGGCAAACGATCCGGCGCGCAGGGTCGCGGTATCGATCGACGTGCGGCGCGCAACGTCGGTGAGAAGATCGGTGCCCGTTCCAGCTCCGCCGACGACCGCGTAGGCACGACCGAATCCGATCCGCTTCCAATCGGGAGACGGAGCAACATCCCACACGCTGTCCATCTGCGCCTGGAAGCCGCGCGCCTCGTCACCAAAGAAAAATCCATTGGGCACCGGCTCGTTCTCGACTCCGCCAGGATCGGCCACCACCAGAACCGCCTTCTTGTCAGGGGAGAAAACCCAGAGCACTCGCTCCGCCATTCCATGAGTGCCGCGGCTCACGGGCGTCACGGTCACTACGGGCGCCAGGTGAGTCGTGTCAGCGCTGGTTTCCTTCTTCCCCGAGTCCACGACGCACGCGGCCAGGAGAAGCAATAGCACGGCAGGGACTAGAGCAGAAACGCGGAGAGTAGGCATCGGCTTGAATGGCGAGCGTGGGCAGACTCGTTCTGGACAGAGCGCCAGTATGGAAGCTTAAAAGCTAAACAGCTTTCCCGCTTACAGCTCCCTGCTTCAGTTTTGTGGATGCCAGTCGCAGCGCCGCAACTCTCGACGCCGGGGGTCTAGCTCAGACGCACACGAGGTTTTTTCCGCCGGCCTTGGCGCGGTATAATGCGCGGTCCGCGCAGTCGAGGAGATCATCAGCCGTTTCGACCTTCGCCCCCGGGAAATCGGCGACGCCAATGCTCACGGTGAGGCGGAGCGGATCGCCTTTACCGATGTCGAACGGGTGCGACTGGATCTTGTCGCGCAGTCTCTCCGCGAACGCGATCGCGCCCGCTTCACCCGTCTCGGGGACGGCGATGACGAACTCGTCGCCGCCGTAGCGGGCAACCGAATCGACGCTCCGTGCCGTGCGCGCGAGCAGGAGCGCGACTTCCACGAGCACCTGGTCGCCGGCAAGGTGGCCGTAGGTGTCGTTCACATCCTTGAACTCGTCGACGTCGATCATCAGGATGCTGAGCGGCGCGTTGTAACGGCGGGTGCGCTCCACTTCCGTCGCCAGCTGCGTTAGCAGAGCGCGGCGATTGAGGAGCTGCGTCAGAGGATCGGTGCGCGCGAGCGCCTCGAGCCTGACGTTGTCGGCCTGCGTGACCTCGACCATATGAGCGCGACGCATCGCGTTCATCGCGCTCTTGACCACCGTCTCGGCGAAATCCACGTCGGCTTCGGTCAGCGACGGCTTCTCGGCGGTGCGGCGCAGAAGAAACACGCCGGTCCGGTCGAGATCGAGACGGAACGGCAGCGCGATGATCGAGCGCACGGAGATGACGCTTCCGTCCTCTTCCCACGCTTCGCGCAGCGCTTTATAGGCGTCGGAATGCCAGATGTCTGGAATGAGCACGGGCTGCTCGCTCGCGAGCGCGGCCTCAATCTCCGGATACTTGTCGAGCTCGACCTGGAGATTCTCCAGCTGCGGATCTTCGTGCGCCGAAGCGACCGTTCCCATCTGGTCGCCCGACTTCGCGAAGATGACGGACGAGTGGCTCAGGTTCAGCGCGCGCGCGAGACGGCGCGCGAGCATGTGGAACAGCTCTCCCATCGAGAGCGAGCCCATGACGTCGTGCAGGATGTCGACGAGCGCACCACGCGCCGCCGCTTCATCCAGCAGGCGCTGCACTTCGGACTCCGCTTTGCGCAAAGCCGTTCGCAGCTTCTCGATTTCCTCGAGCTGCCGCGCAGCGTCAGGACGTTTGATCTTCATTCCTCGGTAAGAGCCTCGACCGGTTCATCGGTGGCCGGGGTGCCGTTTTCCGCCCCGTCTTCCTCATCCTCAGGTATGACCCGGGCGACGGCGGTAACGAGATCGCCATCGTCGAGATTGACGAGCTTGACCCCCTGCGCGATACGCCCCGTGACACGCACCTGTGAGACCGAGCTGCGGATGATTACACCATGTTTTGTGATGATCATGATCTCGTCCGCGGGCAGAACCTCCATCAGGGCAACGACATCGCCCGTTTTCTCAGTTCTGTTTACCGTGATAATGCCCTTGCCGCCGCGCTTCTGAACACGGTAATCGGCGATGTTAGAGCACTTCCCGAGGCCACGTTCGGTGACGACGAGCAGGGTCGCATCGCGCTTGACGACAACCATTCCGATGACGGAATCGCCCGCGCGCAGCTCCACACCTTTGACACCAGTAGTATCCCTGCCCATCTCGCGGACATCCATTTCATGGAATCGAACCGACAGGCCGTGACGCGTGGCGAGCACGATGTCGTTCGCTCCGCTCGTCACCTGCACGTCGATCAGCTCGTCGTCCTTGTCGATCTTGATCGCCTTGATTCCGGTCTGACGGACATTCGAGTACTGGGAAAGCGCGCTCTTTTTCACCGTGCCGTTCCTGGTGCAGAAGAGGAGGAACTGCGTGTCCGAGAACTCGCGCACCGGAACCATCGCCTTGATCTGCGTCTCGGGTGAGACGTTGATCAGGTTGACGATCGGTTTTCCCTTGGCCGCTCTCCCCGCCTGCGGTACCTCATGAACCTTCAACCAAAAACATCTGCCGTCGTCGGTGAAGCACAGGATGTAGTCGTGCGTCGAGCCGATGAAGAGCCTCGTGACAAAATCCTCGTCCTTGAGGCCTGCGCCGCTCAGTCCGCGCCCGCCGCGGCGCTGCTTTTTGTATGTCGAGACCGACGTGCGCTTGATGTAGCCGGAGTGGGAGATGGTGATGACCATGTCCTCTTCGGCGATCAGGTCCTCGATCGTGAATTCGCCTTCGTCGCTCGTGATCTCTGACCTGCGCTCGTCGCCGTACTTCTTGGAGACTTCCTGCAGCTCGTCGCGAATGATCTTGAGCCGCCTCGGCTTGGACGCGAGGATCTCCTTCATTTCCTTGATGAAGGCGCGCACTTCCTTGAGCTCCGCCTCGAGCTTCTCGATCTCGAGCCCGGTGAGCTTCGCGAGGCGCATGTTGAGGATCGCCTCTGCCTGCCTCTCGCTCAGCTTGAAGCGCTTCTGGAGCTGAGCGCTCGCCTGCGGAGTGTCTTCCGCGGCGCGAATGAGCTTGATGACCGCGTCGATGTTGTCGACGGCGATCTTCAGGCCTTCGAGGATGTGCTCGCGCTCCTGCGCCTTGTCGAGCTCGAACTGGGTGCGGCGCACGACGACCTGGTGCCGGTGCTCGATGTAGTGGACGAGCACGTCCTTGAGCGGCATCACCTTCGGCACGAGCTGCGTGGTGTGCGGATCGGGGACGAGCGCCAGCATGATGACGCCGAACGTCGACTGCATCACGGTGTGCTTGTACAGCTGATTGAGGACGACGCGCGGAATCGAATCGCGCTTGAGCTCGATGACGACACGCATTCCGTCCTTGTCCGACTCGTCGCGGAGCGCCGAAATGCCTTCGAGCTTGCCGTCCTTGACCAGATCCGCCATGTCGGCAATGAGCTTCGCCTTGTTGACCTGGTACGGCAGCTCGGTGACGACGATCTGGGACTTGTTCGAGGATTCCTTTTCCTCGATCACGGCGCGGGCGCGCATCACGATGCGGCCGCGTCCCGTCTCCTGATAATCCTTGATGCCGGCGCGACCATAGATGTAGCCGCCCGTCGGGAAATCCGGCCCCTTGATCAGCTTCCTGATCTCGGTCGGGGTCGTCTCCGGATTGTCGATGAGCGCGGTGATTGCCGCGACGACTTCGACGAGATTGTGGGGCGGGATGTTCGTCGCCATTCCAACGGCGATGCCTGACGAGCCATTCACGACGAGATTCGGGATGGCCGAGGGCAGAACCTTTGGCTCGAGCAGCCGGTCGTCGAAGTTCGGGGCGAAATCGACGGTGTTCTTGTCGATGTCTGCCAGCATCTCCATGGCGACGCGGGTGAGGCGCGACTCCGTGTAGCGATAGGCCGCGGCGGGATCGCCATCGACGCTTCCGAAATTCCCCTGGCCATCCACGAGCGGATAGCGGAGCGAGAAATCCTGAACCATGCGCACGAGGGCGTCGTAGACCGACTGGTCGCCGTGCGGGTGGTACTTGCCGAGCACGTCGCCAACGACGGTTGCGGATTTCTTGTAGGGCCGGCCTGGAACGAGTCCGAGCTCGTTCATCGCGTAAAGGACGCGGCGGTGCACTGGCTTGAGTCCATCGCGCACGTCGGGCAGTGCGCGAGAGACGATGACGCTCATCGAATAATTGATGAACGATTCTCTGACTTCTTCGTGAATGAGGCGCGGAAGGATGCGCTCTCTGTTGATCGGAGCCGTCATTAAAACCGGTGGATAATGCGGGGTTCGGAGGGCGGGTTGGAGGTCGTTTGTGCCTCCAGTCGAGGGTAGCGCTCAATGTAGCGATCCGGACGCCAGAAATCAACCAGTTTCGAGGAACGTAAGTACCGATATGCCAATCGTTTAAAGGAATTTGGGCCGACCGGCAATTCCAGATATGTTTGGGGGAAAATATGGACGGCATCCAAGCTCAGCACTAGCAACCATTTAGCGGCGACTCTCCAGCGTCTCTGGTCCGCTGCCGCGGCGTTGAAGCATTGTGGCCGAGAACGATCTTTCGGAGATTGCACGCATGCTTCAGGAAAGCTGGTGATAACCAGCGACATCACGGCTCACGTCCGCGCATTTTTCACGACGTACTGCACCGCGTTCATCCGGCTGGATGCTCCGGCGATCGCGAAGCATTTCGCGGAGCAGGTGCAGGTGGCGAGCGATACAGGCAAGGACGTGCGCGTCCACTTTAGCAAAGCCTCGGAGTGGCGGCGAAGCATCGAACACGTCCTCGAGATGTACCGCGCGATAGACTTCGGCACGGCAGAGGCGATCGCGCTAGCCTCCGATCCACTCTCTTCCCGGCTGGTCCAGGTCAGGATACGCTGGCTGCTGCGGAATCGCGCGGGAGAGCCTCTCTACGAATTCGACGCGTTGTACACTCTGGCGCGTCATTCGGAGAAGTTCAGGATAATCGCAATCGCCCACAACGAGATGCCCCACTACCGCCGCTGCCTTGCGGATCTAACGGCACCTCAGCCGCAGAAGAAATAGGTGGCTGGCCGCTAATCCATTGCGTTTCATAGTGTTAGGTGGAGCGGGCGTGAAAGCAGTTGACAGCATGTTTGTGACTGACATCGCGCCAAGTGTTTCTGGGAGGGGAGTGCTAACGTAACGGTTGATCGCAAAATTTCTTCGCAAATATTCCGGTAGCTCATTCGAGGGATTAATCGTCTTTAAACGATGCCCGAGTCCACACCAGAACCCGGAACGATGAACGCAGCTCAACCCGCGGCTGAAACCACGCCGCGCGCTCGCGCAAAATTCCCCCTTCCTTTCCCGCGCCTCGAGAGCCTGCGCAGCAGAATTCTCGCGTTCGCGGTGGCCGCGGCATTGCTGCCAGCGGGTACCATGCTCGGCGTCTTCTACACGCAGAACCGGCAAGCCCTGGAAAAGAAGATCAATGAAGATCTTCTCTCGGGCAGCGCCCAGAGTGCTCGCGCATCGGGTGTCTGGCTCAGGGAGCGTCTTTACGATCTGAGAGTGTTCGCCGGATCGGATGAAGTGGTGATCACGCTTGATCACGGATCGCGCGGTCCGAGCACACCGACCGAGGGCCGCCTGCGCGACTACCTCGTCTCCCTGCACGAGCGATTCAGCGACTTCGAGAAGTTGATGGTTCTCGACCTCAATGGAAACGTCGTCGCCACCAGCGCTAACGAAGTAACGACCGTGCCGCTTCCATTGGACTGGCAGTCGCTCATGCGATCGGACAACCAGATCGTCGGTGACGCCTACTGGGATGCAAAAACGGGCAGGGCCAAGCTGATAGTAGCCGTTCCCGCGCAGCGGGCCGATGGACGCCTGCTCGGCGCCTTCGCCGCAGAGCTCAATCTTGCTCCCGTACAACTCCTTCTGCGCTCGTTTGCGGCGGACAGCACAGGCGCGATTCAGCTCGTGAACGCGAAGGGTGCGCTGATCGCGAGCTCCGACGGTGTCTCCGCGAGCCTGCTGAAGAATCCGCTACCCCGGCCTACCATGACGAAGCTGCGCGAGCGCGCGCGGGCTCCGTTCCCATATACGAGTTTTGCCGGACGCGAAGTCATCGGCACGCTTGAGTACGTCCCGCAGGTCAGCTGGGCAGTGATCGCTGAGATCTCGGCGGAAGCCGCGTTTCTCCAGGTTCGCAACTTCCGCGATGTCGCTCTCCTGGTCATCCTGTTCCTGTTGCTTGCCGTGACTGCTGCCGCCTACCGCTTGGGACGTCTGATCGCCAGACCGCTCGACCGTTTGACGAAGGCGGCAAGCGAAGTCGCGGCCGGTGACCTGGCTGTGGATCTGCCCGCTGCGCCCGGTGGCGGCGAGATTGGCTACCTGACCGACGTGTTCAATCACATGGTCTTTCGACTGCGTGAGGGCCGTCTCGAGCTGGACCGCATCAACGAGACTCTCATCAAGAAGAATGAGGAGCTGGAGCTTCTCTCCACGACGGACAGTCTCACGGGTCTATCCAACCACCGCTCCCTCATGAAGCGCCTCGACGACGAGGTCGCGCGCTTCAAGAAGGAGAAGCGAGGCTTCTCGGTGCTCGTGGGCGACGTCGATCACTTCAAGCAGTACAACGACGCGTTCGGACACCCGGCCGGCGACGAAGTTCTGCAGACGATCGCGGAGATCATGCGCGATTCGACCCGCAAGGTCGATTGCTGCGCCCGATACGGCGGCGAGGAATTCGTGATCGTGCTGCCCGACAACGCGATCGCCGATGCTCTCGATACGGCGGAGCACATTCGCGCCCGAGTGGCGGCCAAGAAGTTCAACGGAAGAAAGATCACGTTGAGCATTGGTGTCGCCAGCTTCCCTGAAGACGCTGACGACGCTGAGGCGATTATCGCCGTCGCGGACGAGGCTCTATATCAGGCGAAGAGAGAAGGGCGCGACCGTACTGTTCGCGCCCGCAGACTGAAGAAAACCGGATAGCTCAGAAGGTCCGCCTGGCCAGGGCGAGAAATGCCTGCCAGCTGGAGCGAGTGTTTGAGCTGACTACGGACGGGCGATAAGAGTGCGGTGAATCCAGCCAGTTCGTCCGGTGTCGTCACTAACGCGAACCCATTCATCGGCGTAGGAGTAGGCGATGACGGAGCTTCCGGCATCCGCCGAGAAGGAGATGGCGAAGTTTGTCCCCGGCCCTTCGCGAACATTGCCGCGAGTCGTCGTCACCAGCTTGATTGGCACCGCGAAGAGTGTCTCTCCGGAACGTGCCTCGCCTCTGTTGACGCCGAGTCGTCCGCGATAGGACGACGCCACAGTCTTGGCCTGGTTCGCGAGGTAAAGTGCTCCGCCGTAGTTCTGCTTGTTGAATTCGGTGGCGCTCTGGCGGACGAACTTCTCCACCTGAGCCGCTTCCGGCGGATCCGCCGAAGCCCCTGCCTTCATCGTCTGGAGCACCACCTCGGCCTCTGCCATCGCCGACGCGGCCTGGGCACGGCTCGCTACTGTCTGGAGCTTCGCCATGGCGCGGACTACTTCCGCCCGGGTGTCTTCAAGGCGGATCTGGAGGTCTTCGACCTGCGCATCACGCGCCAGGAGCTGGAGATCGAGCCGCGCTACTCGCTTGTCGAGCTCGGGATCGCGAACAGTGACCGTCTCGCGAACCACCTTCACTGTTGGAGCTGGCGGTGGGGCTGGTTTTGACTGAGAGCAGGCGGCGGCAACGCCTGCCAGGCCCAGAAGGATGAAACTGTAGCGCACGAAAGAAATCCTCGTCGATTCAAAGACGGCTAACCGCGGCCACCGTGGCCGCTCCTACGGCTAACGAATCAGGCGGTCAGGAGTCACATTCAGCCCCCATGGAGGAGCTGGTCTGACCTTAGGCTTCGTTCGCCAGACGGCAGCCGCTGCGGTCACTCTAGCGTGCCTTGGGCTGGGCTGTTCGGGGCCCAGAGGTTCAACCGCTGCGTTCCGTCCGGTACCGGAGATGACGGCGTGGTGGCGCAACGGTGTGTGCTACGAAGTGTTCGTCCGGTCCTTTGCCGATGCCGACGGCGACGGGATCGGAGATCTGCGTGGGCTGACCGCGCGGCTCGACTACATCAACGATGGAAACCCCGCCAGCACCACCAGCCTGGGTGCCAATTGCATCTGGCTGATGCCGATATCCAAGTCGGTGAGCTATCACGGATACGACGTCTCAGACTATTACCATGTCGATCCGCACTACGGCACCAACGAAGATTTTCGGTACATGGTGCGGGAGGCGCACCGCCGCGGGATTCACGTCATCGTGGACTTCGTTCCGAATCATTCGTCGAGCGAGCACCCGTTTTTCCAGGCGGCGCTTCACGATGTCGCGAGTCCCTACCGAAGCTGGTATAGGTGGTCCAGGACCAGGCCTACTCTGCCCGAGCCCTGGGGCGCGGAAGTCTGGCATAGATCGCCGGTGAGCGACGAGTACTACTACGGACTTTTCTGGGGTGGGATGCCCGATCTCAACTACGAGAATCTCGCGGTGCTCGAGCAGATGCAGAAAGTCACTGCGCATTGGCTGAAGGACATGGGGGTGGACGGATTCCGCTTCGACGCGATTCCGTATCTGGTCGAAGACGCGAGTCATCTTCGTCACAGCCGCGGCACGCACGACGTGCTTCGCCGCTTTGGGAGCGCCATTCGCGCCGAGGCGCCGGGATCGTTCACAATTGGGGAAGTATCGGAGGAGCCAGCGCAGGTTCTTGCGCCATACTATCCCGATCAGCTGGACGCATACTTTGCTTTCGGTGTTGCGGCCGCGACTGTCGAGGCTGCTCGCACGGGCAACGCAGCGATGTTCACCAGAAATGTTTCCGAAGCGAACACTACTTTTCCGGCCGGGCGCTGGTCGCCATTTCTCACCAACCACGACCAGCCGCGGGTGATGACGGTGCTAGGCGCCGATGCCGGGCGCGCGAGGGTCGCCGCGAGCGCGATGCTAATGCTGCCGGGACTTCCCTTCCTCTACTATGGGGAAGAAATCGGAATGGTGGGGACCAAGCCCGACGAGACGATCCGCACGCCGATGCAGTGGAGCGCTCAGCCGAATGGCGGGTTCACCAACGGCACGCCGTGGGAGAGCCTGCAGCCCGACTGGATGGCGAAGAACGTCGCCGCGGAGGAGCACGATCCCGCTTCTCTGCTCAATCACTACCGCCGGCTCATTCATTTCCGGAACGCGCATTCGGCACTCACGAACGGTGACCTGTGGATTGATTCGACGCGTGCGGGTACGGTCGCGACTTTCCTCAGGCGTTCGCTGACGGAGACGGTTCTGGTAGCGCTGAATTTCGGCGACCGCGCAGTTGAACGGTTCAGCGCGGGAATCAGACCAGCGCTTGGCAGGTACGAGCGCTTTCGCCTGCAGCGACTGTACTCCGATCCCGTGAATGGGTGCGTCGGAGGAACGATTTCGCGCGACGGACGATCGGTCTTGCTCGGGTCTATCGCCGCGCACGGCTTCTGCGCGTTCCTGCTCCAGCGCGACTAGACCTCGCTGTCTTCGCTCGTGACCGGTGTGACGGCCGAGCGATCTTCTTCGCCGGTGCGGATGCGATAAACCTTTTCGACGGGAAGCACGAAAACTTTTCCGTCCCCGACTTCTCCGGTCTTTCCAGCCGAGAGAATCGCGCGAACTGTCGGGTCGACGAAGTTGTCCGAGACCCCGATCTCGAGCCGCACCTTGTCGTGCAGCTCGACCTTCACCGTCATTCCGCGGTAGGTCTCGACGTCCTCGACCTCGCCGCCGTGGCCGCGGACTCTGCTGATCGTGAGGCCGGTGACTTCCGCGCGGTAGAGCGCCTCGAGCACATCGTTGAGTTTTTCGGGTCGAATGATAGCGACGACGAGTTTCATATTAGCTCCGATCCCGGGTCACGAGAATCGCGCCTTCGCCCCTGCTGTACGCTTCTTCGCCGTGCTGCGTCACGTCGAGTCCGACTCCTTCTTCACGCGATGTCGCGCGGAGGTTGAACCCGAGCGCGATCACCTTGAGAATCACGAACGTAGCGACGGTGCTGTAAGCGATCGTCGCCAGGATTGCGGCGCTTTGCACGCCCAGCTGCCGGACATTGCCGAAAAGAGCGCCGTCGGCGATGCCGTTCCAGCTTTTCTCGGCAAGTATTCCAGTGAGCAGCGCACCGACGATGCCCCCGACCCCGTGCGCCGAAACGACGTCGAGAGAATCATCGAGCCGGGTTCGGGCGCGCCAGAGGAGCGCGAAGTAGCTCGGAGCGGCGGCGATCCCGCCGATCGCGATCGCCGAGATGGGGCTGACGAATCCAGCCGCGGGTGTGATGGCGACGAGGCCGACTACAATGCCGGTTGCTGCTCCGATCGCTGTCGTCTTTTTGGTCCGCATCAGATCGAGAAGACTCCATACGACGAGCGTTGCCATCGGCGCGAACATCGTGTTCGCAAAGGCGAGCGCCGCGGATGCATTGGCCCCCAACGCGCTGCCGCCGTTGAAACCGAACCACCCGAACCAGAGGAGGCCCGCGCCCAAGAGCGTGAATGGAACGTTCTGCGGGACAATCGCCTGCCGAGCGTAATCTTTACGTGTCCCGAGCACGACCGCGATGACCAGCGCAGCGGCGGCCGCGTTGATGTGGACTACGGTGCCGCCCGCGAAATCGAGCGCCCCGAGTTTTCCGAGCCAACCTCCGCCCCACACCCAATGTGCGATTGGCGCGTAGACGACGACCGACCAGAGCGTGATGAACGTGAGGTAAGGACCGAAGCGCATCCGCTCGACGATCGCGCCGGAAATGAGCGCGGCGGTGATGACCGCAAAGGTGCCCTGGTACGCAACGAAGAGGACGTGAGGGATCGTGCCCTTCGCCTCGAGGCGAACATTGCTGAGGAAGGCGAAGCTGAATCCGCCGGTCAGGCCGGATCCTTCTGCGAATGCAATTGAGTAGCCGATGACGGCCCACGCGATCCCGACGAAGCCGAGGGCGACGTAACTCATCATCATGGTATTGAGCGTGTTTTTCGCTCTCACCATGCCGCCGTAGAAGAATCCGAGCGCCGGGGTCATGACCAGCACCATGGCGGTGGCGATCAGCATCCATGCTGTGTCTGCCGGGCTTACAGTGGTCATCGTGTCGGCTTGATCGGTGAAGTCCGTCGGCGATCGACAGATTATACGTTCCAAAGAACGACAACTGAAGACTACCGGCTCGCGGCTGTGGGCGGAGCGGCTGGGGGCTTCGGGCTACTGCTAATGACTAGAGGTGAACATTGAGGCCCTGATCATCCCTCGTGCTCTGCGTGACGAAGCCTCGCGGCAAGGCGAAAGAAGAAATAAAACGGCAGTCCCAACGCGATCAGGACCAGACCGGCCGCGGACTCGACCGGTGTCTGCGACAGGCTGTTGATGACGAGCCAGATCGCCACCAGAACGAAGAGCGCGGGCACGACGGGATATCCGAGCGCGCGGTAACGACGCGGCGCCACCGGGAGCTTCCTTCTCAGCACGAACAGAGATGATCCCACCAGTGCGGTGAACATCCACACCGCAAAGACGACCGATGTCGTGATCTGATCGAAGGTGCCCGACAACGCGAGCACGCACGCCCAGATTCCCTGAAACCAGATCGCCTTCACCGGCGCATTCGACTTTTGGCTCAGGTCGGCAAGCCGGCCAAAGAAAAGCCCGTTCCGCGCCATCGCATATGGGACGCGGGAGTTCATGAGAGTTATTCCGTTGAGCACGCCGATCGCGGCGATGACGAACGCGAGCGAGACGAGCTGCGCCCCGTGCGACCAGAATGCCTGCGCCGCCTTGGCCGCGACCGGAAGCGCGTCGGGATAGGCCGTCGAATTTGCTGTGAGTATCTCGCCGAACGGCAGCGCGAAAAAGTACGCGAGGTTGGTGACCAAATAGACAAGTATCACGATCAGCATTCCGAAGATCAGCGCTCGCGGAACGTTGCGCTCGGGTTTCTCGATCTCACCCGCAACCATCGCGACGTTCGTCCAGCCCTGGTAAGCCCAGAGAGCGGCAACCATCGCAGCGCCGAACGCACCAGCTCCGACCGGCGGAATGCCTGCGCTGGCCGGCGCCTTCAGATGCTGCCACGATCCGTCGCGCGAAAGTAAGAATGCGCCGAGCGTGATGATCGCGATGCCGCCGACCTTTGCGACCGTCGCAATCCACTGCACTCGGCTGCCAACCTGTATTCCGCGCGAATTGATCGCCGAGAAGAGAAGGATCACAGCCACCGCTATCACCTGCTGGACGCCGAGCCGCCAGTGGATCACTCGATCCAGCAAATGAAAATCGCGCGTGATCCAGACGGCATCGAGCGAGACGAAAGACCCGAGAAATGAAGCGAGCGCGGTCGATACCGCTGCGAGTCCGCCGCTCGCGATCAGCATCACCGAGGTCCAGCCAAAAAGAAACGCGGGGAGATCGCCGTACGCTTCTCTCAGAAACACGTACTCTCCACCCGCCTCCGGCATCATCGCACCCAGCTCGGCGTACGTCAGCGCACCGGCGAGAGACAGAAGGCCGGCGGCCAGCCATGCGAGCAGAACGTTGGAGGGACTCCCAACGAGCTGCGCCATCGGCGAGGTTTTCAGAAAGACACCCGTGCCAATAACCGTGAGCACGAGTACGATCGCGTCGCGGAGCGACAGCGCTCTGACGAGTTGTGGTGTCGCGGGCGTCACTTCGGGTGATGCCGCGGCGGTGGAGCTCACTCGGGCGGGCGCACTACGTCGTGTGGACCCGTGTTTCGAATTCCGTACGTCGGCCGCACGTATTCCTCGGTCGTCGCGATGCCCTCGGCTTTGTCGAGCTCACGATTCTCGCGCTCGATCGAATCACGCTCGTCCTTGTAGCGCCGGTACCATGTGCGCGTGACCTCGCCCGCGAGCTCGCGGTTGCCGAGTCCGAAAGCGAGGGAGAGCGCAAGAGCGACGGCGCCGAAGAGAATTGCGAATGCCGTCGTCACGATCTCTGTCGCGACGCCCAGCTCCTGGAGTGCCATAAAGGCGGCGAGCACTACGACGCCGCCCTTCCCTATCCTCGCCAGCGTCGGTCCGCCGTGGAGTCCGCCCGCAGACGCCATGATCAGACCGCCCACGAACGCGCCGAGCACGATTCCAACGATCATGATGACGATCGCGGCAATGACGCTCGGGATGTAGCTCACGAGCTCGGAGAAAACGTTGGCGAGAGACTGCAGTCCGAGCGCGTTGGCGGCGACGAGCATTACCGTGAACATCACGAACCAGAACACGAGGCTGCTCGCGACTCGAGTCGGATTCACGCGAGAGCCCGATCTCTCCACAGCTTCCATCACGCCGCCGCGCTCGAGGATCTGATTGAGATGGATCCGGCGCATCAGGCGGTCTGTTCCCTTCTCGAGCAGTCTCGCCAGGAGATAACCGGCGAAGAGGATGACCAGCGCGCCGAACAGCGCGGGCACGTACCGATAGAGCTGCTCGAAGCTTCCCTGCAGTCTTTCGCCGAAGGTGAGTGTCGTCGTGGAGTCCACTAAAACCTCACATTGAGTAGGGCGTGATTCCCCGGGGCGCGAGCGGCCAGGAGCGCGATGCTCGCAGGATTAAAAGTTACACGAAAACGGGGGCGTCCGGCGTCGGGAGCGGGGTCGAGATAGCGCTCGGTGGCTATGATGCCGATGAGGCCGCCCGCTGCCGCGAGCCCAGACACAAGGTGCGGATTCGGGCTAGACGTATTCGTCAGCGCGGCGACACCAGCACCCATCAGGCTGCCGGCGAACATGCCCAGGAAAACGCGGCCTCCTTCGGTCCGACTGTGGTCGAAGCGTTGGACCAGAAAGCGGTCACCAGCGATGATGCCCAAGACTCCGCCCGTCGTGACCGTTGCAGCGACGGCCCGGCGGCTGCTCCCGTCACCCAAGAAGGTTCCCGCGGCCGCTGCTCCGAGGAAGGCAGTACTCCACAGGGTCTGAATGTCGCCGGCCGTCACGTGATAATTCGCGTTGCGCGGATAGAGAACTCCGAGCGGGTAGCCGATGATGCCGGAGGCGAGGATGACGGCGACTTCAGCGCGGGTGGAGAGTGTGCCTTTGCAGGTGGACCCAAAGGACGGCGCCGGGTTGAGGGTGCAGGTTTCTTCGCCCCTGATCGCCTCAGTGGTGCCCCACCCGATCAACGCGCCAATGTCGGATCCGAAGGCAGCGCCGACAGCGTCGGCTTCGGTCATGCCGCGGGCGATTCTCAAGCCCAAAGCCGCTCCGGTCAAACCGCCGATGAAGGCGCCCGCGGATTGCGTGCGACTGGGGGCATCGAACAAATACGTCGTCGCCCAGCCCGCGAGCGCGCCGTTGTGCCCGAGGTTGAATGCGAGGTCGCTCTGAGCGCGGGAGATGGTCATCCGGCGCGAGATCTCAGACGCGGCGAAGAACGTTCCGCCCGCAACCACGAGATAGCCGGCCGTCGCGCCCGCTCCGTTGTCGGAGATAGAGCCCGCAAATGTTGGCCCGTAGACGAGAAGGCCGAGAATCGCCTGGTTCTTCACGAAAGAATTGCGCGCATCGCTGCGCGCGGCGACTACCTCGCGCGGCAATCGCGACACGATCGCGCGAATCGCGTCCCGGTCAGCAGCTGTGATCGTGTACCGCTCGACGACTCCCGTGCGACGTCCAACTGCGAGCACGTAGCTCGAGTCGTTCACCGTGTACATCCTCGCTTCGGTGAAATCGCCCGACACCGGCCACCACGGCGCGCGGAGCGCCGCACGCTCGGCGATGTAGGGCGTCATGACCAGCACCTGACCGGTGCTGTCGAACGACACCGGCCGCTCGACGACCTGCGCGCGCAGTTGGGGGCCTGCCCCAAACAAGAAGGCGCCAATAAAAGCGAGGCGTCGGAATGAAATCATCTGTGGATTATTGAGCTGGGTCAGGCTCGAGATTACACCGCTCGAGTTGCAAGGAGGACACTTCGCAAAGATATGCATCGGCGCGCGATTTTGCCTGTCAGGTTCGCGTTCCGCGGTGGACGTCGAAGATTGCGCTGCGGCGGCATTTGCCGCAGATCAGCCAATCGCGCTGGCGCGCGTAACCCAGGCCGAAGGATCCGCCGCCGATCTCGCGACGCGACATCGCGACTTTGCAGCGGGGACAGAGCGGCATCGACCCGGCTATGAATTCGTCGCGGATCTGCTGGATCTCCGCCGGTGAGTACTGGGCGAGACCCTTGTCGGCGTTGCGATCGTCGGGTGGACCCGCGTTCGCGGAATCATCGCCCGGCATCAGTCCGGAATCCGCACCACGATCTTGCCAAACTGCTGCCCGCTCTGGAGCCGCTCGAATGCCTGGCGTCCCTGCTGGATGTCGAACACAGAGTCCACGAGCGGACTCAGGCGTCCGGCGCGAAACTCGTTGGTGACCGCGTCGAATTCCGCGTCGTTCCCCATCGTCGAGCCCATGATGTCCCACTGATTCCAGAAAAGGCGCCGGACATCCATCTGAACTACCGGGCCAGACGTCGCGCCGCACGTCACAAGCCGGCCACGCCTGCCGAGCGCGCCGAGTGACTGCGCCCAGGATGCTTCGCCGACGGTATCGAACACGACATCGACGCCGCGCTTTCCGGTGCGGGCTCTGATCTCCTTCCCCACGTCCGTCGTCGCGTAGTTGATCACGTGCTCGGCGCCCAGCCCACGGGCGAGGGCGAGCTTCTCGTCGCTGTGCGATGTCACCCACGCCGTCGCGCCGATCGACCGCACGATCTCGAGTGCCGCGAGCGCGACACCGCCGCCGATTCCCCAGATCAGCACGTTGTCGTTTTTCTTGACGCGCGCCCGCGTCATGACCATCCGCCACGCTGTGAGCGTGGAGAGCGTGAACGCCGCGGCCTGCTCGACCGGCTTGTCCATTGGAATGCTCCGCGCGTTCCGCGACGGAATCACGATGTACTCGGCCAGCGTTCCCGGTACGTGCTCTCCGAGGAGCTTGAAGTTGACGCAGAGGGATTGCTCCCCGGTCTGGCAGTACTCGCAGGTGTGATCGCTCAGGCCAGGATTGATGATGACGCTATCGCCGATCTTGAGCTTGTTGTCCGAGACACCGCTGATGTCTCCGATGGCGTCGACCACCCCCGTGGCGTCAGCGCCAAGGATCCAGAACGGGGCGATCTTCACACCTGGCATTCCTGCGACGACGAACAGGTCGAGATGGTTCAGCGCCGCGGCTTTGACGCGGACGCGTATCTCGCCCTGCTTTGGTTCCGGTTTCGGCAGATCGGTGCGGTACTCGATCTGGTCGAGTCCGCCGTGCGCCGAGATGGTGAGTCCTCGCACGCGATTATGGGAGCGTTATATTCAGGAGGAACATGGATTTGCGGCCGTCTCGTGGGATTTGCGGCCATGTTGAAGGGGCTGCGCGCCGCAGCCGCAAGATACCGATTTTGATTTCCATCCGCTCCGGATCAGTCTGAATGCTCCCCATAAAGGTTCCCCCGCTCGGAGAGTCGATCGTTGAGGCTACGGTCTCGCGTTGGCACAAGAACGAGGGGGATGCCGTTGCCGCCGGCGACACGCTGGTCGAGCTCGATACCGATAAGATCACCGTCGAAGTGCCCGCTCTCAAAGCCGGTGTGCTGACCAGGCGTGCTGCGGCCGAGGGTGATGTCGTGCACGTGGACGACGTGCTCGGCGAGATAGACGAGACGGCGGTTCCGGCGGCAGCTGGCGCAACACAGGCGGCGGCTCCCGCTGCAAAGGCGCCCGCCGCAGCCGCTCCTCCAGCGACCACAGCACCTGCCGCTCCTCCACCGCGCCGCAGTGCGCCTCAGTCTGTCGCTGCGTCTGGAGACATCAAATCATCACCGGCCGCACGTCGCATCGCTGAAGAGCGTGGGATAGACATCGCAGCCGTCGCTGGAACTGGTCGGGGTGGCGTTGTGTCGAAGCCGGACGTGCTGGCCGCATCGACGACCGAGCGCGCTCCTGCACCTGCGTCCGCGCCGGCGCGACCGGCAGCTCCCGCGCCGAGTGCGCCGAGTGCGCCACGCGGCGGGAATGGCGCCTCCGCGCCTGGCGACCGCGAGACGCGCGAGAAGATGTCAACGCGACGAAAGCGCATCGCGGAGAACCTGCTGCAGTCCCAGCACGCGACGGCGCACCTGACGACGTTCAATGAAGTCGATATGACGGCGATCAACGCGCTGCGCGACAAGTACAAGGAGAAGATCGAGAAGGAGCACGGGGTGAAGCTGACCTTCATGCCGTTCTTCGTGAGAGCCGCTTGTCAGGCGCTCAAGCAATTCCCGACGATCAACGCGCAGGTGGATGGCGACGCCATCATCTACAAGCACTACGTCAACATGGGAATCGCGGTCGCGTCGGAACAGGGACTCGTCGTGCCGAACATCAAGGACGCGGATCGCAAGGGAACGATTCAACTGAGCCGCGAGATCGCCGAAGTCGCCAAGCGTGCGCGCGAAGCCAAGCTGACGATGGATGATCTCACGGGCGGCACGTTCACGATCACGAATGGCGGCGTGTTCGGCTCATTGGTGTCGACGCCGATCATCAACTACCCGCAGGTCGGAATACTCGGCCTGCACAAGACGCAGGACCGGCCGGTTGCCATCAACGGGCAGGTCGTCATCCGGCCGATGATGTACCTCGCGCTGTCGTACGACCATCGCATCGTCGAGGGTCAGCAGGCGGTGCTATTCCTCGTACGCGTCAAGGAGCTCATCGAAGATCCGGCCGCGATGCTTATCGAATAGATGATCGACTGCGATGTAGCGATCATCGGCGGCGGACCCGGTGGATATGTAGCAGCAATACGCGCCGCCCAGCTGGGCCTCAACACAGTTTGCATCGAGATGGACAAGACGCTCGGCGGAACGTGCGTCAACGTCGGGTGCATTCCGTCCAAGGCGCTGCTCACGTCATCGGAGCACTACGAGTTCGCGCGATTGCACGCGGCCGAGCATGGTGTGACGATCGGCGATGTGAAGCTGGACCTGGCGACGATGATGAAGCGCAAGGACACCGTCGTCGGCCAGAACACCAAGGGAATCGAGTTCCTCTTCAAGAAGAACAAGATCACGTGGGCCAAAGGCCGCGGAACTCTGAAATCCGGCAACGTGGTGGATGTCGCCGGCGCCGATGGCAAATCGGAATCGTACCGCGCGAAGAACGTCATTATCGCGACTGGCTCGGTGCCGGTGGAGCTGCCGTTCCTCAAGTTTGACGAGAAGCGAGTGCTGTCGAACATTGGCGCTTTGAAGATTCCGGAAGTGCCGAAACATCTTCTCGTGATTGGCGGCGGAGTGATCGGTCTCGAGCTCGGCTCGGTGTGGCGCAGGCTTGGGGCGAAGGTGACGGTCGTCGAGCTAATGCCGACGATACTTCCCGGCAACGACGAAGAGGTCATCAAGGAAGCCGATAAGGTTTTCCGGAAGCAGGGTCTCGACATCCGCGCGGGAACGAAAGTCACCGGCGCGAAGATCGAGGCGAATCGGGTGCTGGTGGATGTCGAGAAGGATGGAAAGAAGGAGACACTCGACGCAGACTATGTGCTGGTGTCGGTCGGCCGGAAGCCGGCGATCACCGGGATCGATGCGAGCGGACTCGGTCTCAGGCTCGGAAAGCGTGGCGAGATTCTCGTCGACAATCAGTTGCGCACCAATCTTCCCAACGTGTACGCGATCGGTGATGCGGTCGGCGGAAAACTCCTCGCACACAAGGCGGAGGAAGAAGGCGTGATCGCGTGCGAGGTGATTGCCGGCCACAAGGTGCACATGGATTACAAGTCGATGCCGTCGGTGGTGTACACGTGGCCCGAGATCGCGACGGTGGGATTGGCCGAGCATGAGGTGAAGGAGAGCGGGCGGAAGTACAAGGTGGGAAAGTTTCCGTTCACGGCGAATGCGCGGGCGCGCACGTCGGGCGAAACCGCGGGCTTCGTGAAGTTCATCGCGGACGCCGAGACCGACGAGCTGCTCGGTGCGCACATGATAGGCGCGAACGTATCGGAGATGATCCAGGAGGCGGTGTTGGCGTTCGAGTTCCGCGGAACGTCCGAGGACATCGGGATCACGGTGCACTCGCATCCTACTCTCACCGAAGCCGTGAAGCAGGCCGCGCTCGGCGTGCTCGGCAGATCGACGGATATCTAGGCACGCCGGTTAATGAAACAGGTCATCAGGCCGATGGTGGCGGCGGATCGCGGCGGCGTATTCAGGATTCTCGAGAACGCGGGGAATTTCACGCCCGAGGAAGTGGGGACGGCGCTCGAGCTGATCGACGAATGGCTGGATCTCGGCGAGCACAGCGGATATCTCACCTACGTTCTGGAATCCGAGGGCGAAGAGAAGGCGGAAGTACTCGGCTACGTGACGTTTGGTCCGACGCCGCTGACCGAGTCGACGTTCGATCTGTATTGGATCGCGGTCGACAAGCTGAAGCACCGCGGTGGTGTCGGCAAAAAGCTGATGAAGTTCACTGAAGAAGAAACGGTGCGTCGCGGCGGGAGGATGCTGTTGATCGAGACGTCGTCACAGGAGACGTACGGCGGGACGATCCAGTTCTACGAGAGGAGTGGGTACGAGCTGGTCGGGAAGATCAAGGAGTATTACAAGCCTGGCGACGACAAGCTGATTTTTGCGAAGACCCTCGCTCAAAGGGCGCCTGCTGAATCCGTCGTGGCGGGCGGTGAGATTCGGCAACCGTCTTCGAGAGAGCTAGTGGCGGAGACGACTCAGCCCGGGTGATGCTGTAAGGACTGCGCCCGATGTCATTCGATAGGATGTGGTGGAGTTTCTGTCGGCGCTCGCGATTCGGAGTAAGGTGAGCGCTTCTACGCAGAATCAGGCGCTGGCGGCGATAGCATTTCTATACCGTGAGGTGCTCCGAACCCCGCTCGAGCAGGTCGAACCCGTTGTTCGTGCGAAGCGGTCCGTTCGACTCCCTGTGGTGCTGACCCGCGAGGAAGTGAGGTTCGTGATCGGACAGATGGAGGAGACTCCGCAGCTGGTCGCGATGCTGCTTTATGGATCAGGACTCAGGGTTCTCGAGAGTTTGCAGCTTCGGGTGAAGGATGTCGACTTCGCGGCACACGAAATCCTCGTTCGTGCTGGCAAGGGAGACAAGGACCGCGTGACGATGCTTCCCGACGGCGTGACGCAGCGGCTGCGCGATCACCTCGCATCGGGGCGTGCATTGCACGAGCGGGATTTGAAGCGGGGTGGCGGCAGAGCGGAAATACCGAACGCGTTGGCGCGAAAGTATCCGAAGGCATCGACGGAGTGGCGATGGCAGTATGTGTTTCCGGCGGCGAGGACCTATGTCGATGTGGTGAGTCGAGAGCTTCGGAGGCATCATTTGCACGTAACGGTGGTTCAGCGTGCGGTGGCGGAGGCTGTCAGGAAAGTGGGGATCACGAAGCGGGCGACTTGCCACACATTCCGGCATTCCTTTGCGACGCACCTGATCGAGGACGGGTATGATATTCGGACAGTCCAGGAGCTGCTCGGGCATACTGATGTGCGAACGACGATGATTTACACTCACGTATTGAATCGTGGTGGTCGTGGCGTGCGAAGTTCGATTGATGCGTTTCAGCAGTGAAGGCAGCGAGGGAATGTTATGCAGCTAGTCTTGCCGCCTATCACCGAGCAGCATTGTGAGCCTGGCAGGTGCAAAGGCGATCGCTCCATGGAGTTATCGTTCACGACTACTGATCTTAGAGTTGGAAAAGGTTGCGAGCCTCGCAGTCTTTCAATTTCGTTTGCAAGCTAAAAGGCGTTAGATGGCACTCCTTACTGTGAGTTCGTGATCATCCGCCCCTTCCTCGTTGGCCTTGCGATTGGCGTCATCGCCTGTGCTTCAGCCGCGGTCGTGCCTCACCCTGAATTGGAGGCTACGATCTCACGAGGCGGCGGCCTAAGCGGGATTAGTGAGACTATCCGAGTTTGGTCCGTTGATGCAGATCCACGCGCAAGCGTTCAGCAGAGCAACGAGGATCGACCGCGAATCGTGCGATTACCCAAAAGCACTCTGGACTCAGTTCTCACGGTTCTCGATTCAGCAGTTCGTCTTGTTCCAGCGATTGACGTCCTCCCCGAAATCGGAGTCATTTCGTAGGTTGTGAGTCCTGATCCGCCGAGAGGCGGGGAGGACTGATGAAGAGGACGAGATTTTCGGAGGAGCAGATTATCGGTGTGCTCCACGAGGCTGGAGGAGCGGTGTCGATCCGCGAGGTCTGCCGGAAGCACGGCATTACGGAGCAGACGTTCTTCCGCTGGAGAGCGAAGTACGGCGGGCTCGAGGTCAGCGAGGCGAGGCGACTCAAGGGTCTCGAGGATGAGAACCGGCGGTTGAAGAAGCTCGTGGCCGAGTTGTCGCTCGACAACGCGATGCTCAAAGATGTCGTGGGACGAAAGTGGTGACGACCAGACAGCGGCGCGGCGTCGTCACCCATTTGCTCGAAGGGTTTCCG
>JBBQAV010000006.1:0-63349 GCA_038316775.1 Gemmatimonadales bacterium
CATCACCGGCAGCTGTGAGACATCGTGCAGATTCATCAAGCCGATCGCCTGCCGTACGGTTGCTCCGGGTGCCACGCTCACCACCGCCGGAGCACCGCCGTTTTTTCTGCCGAGGACCGTGTGCAGCGCGACCTTGGGAACATCGAGCATCTGGTTCTCGCGCATCCATTCGTCGCTATAAAGCTTGGAGAGGTAGCGCTCGCCGGTGTCGCAGAGAACCGTCACTACCATCGCATTCGGGTCGTCAAGCTCGCGCGCGATCCGGAGCGCCACCGATGCAATGAGTCCCGATGATCCTCCGACGAACAGCCCTTCCTCGCGCGTCAGCCTTCTCGCCATGGCGAAGGACTCTTTATCGCTGACCGTGTAGTACTCGTCGATCACGCTCATGTCGAGCGTGCCGGGAAGCTTGTCCTGCCCGATTCCCTCGACCTTGTACGGTGTCCCTTCGATCTTGTTCTTCCCTTTGCTCCGCCAGTACTCAGCCAGTATCGAGCCCGCTGGATCACCGGCAATCACCTTAACCTTCTTGTTCCGCTCTTTGAGGTAGCGACCGGCGCCAGTGAGCGTCCCACCGGTTCCGGCGGACGCAACGAAATGCGTGATCTTGCCGCCGGTCTGCTGCCACAGCTCGGGACCGGTCGTGGCGTAGTGGGCGTCCGGGTTTGCTTCGTTATAAAACTGATCGGCGAGGATCGCGTTGGGAGTCTCCTCGGCGATCCGCTTCGCCATCATCACGTAGTTGTCGGGATGATCGGGAGGAACTGCCGTCGGCGTGACGATCACCTCCGCGCCAAAAGCCTTGAGAAGTCGGACCTTCTCCTGGGACATCTTGTCGGGCATCGTGAAAATGCACTTGTAGCCGCGGAGCGCCGCCGCGATTGCCAACCCCACGCCCGTGTTGCCGCTCGTACCTTCCACAATCGTCCCGCCCGGCTTGAGCTTGCCCTCTCGTTCAGCGCGCTCGATGATTGGAAGTCCGATCCGGTCCTTGATAGAGCCGCCCGGATTGAAGAATTCCGCCTTGGCATAGACCGGCGTGCGGAATCCGCGTGTGACCTGGTTCAGTCTTATCAGCGGTGTCCATCCGATCGTCTCCAAAACGTTGTCGTATGGCTCGCGGTTTCGCTCGTGCTTCATCAGCGGCGGGTGGTTTTACGTTTCGGCGCCGCCGCGGGTTTTTTTGCGGGCGTTTTTGCCGCGGCAGCTTTCGCGCTGTCTGCCTTCGCGCTGTCCCTGACGGCAGCGTTTGCCGCGGCTGTATCACGCGGAATGATCGAATCGCCGGCAAGCGGTGGCGCATCGGGATGACGGAAGAACACCGGCAACAAAATTGAGACCGGCACCGCCTGGCCGAGAGTCTTCGCGGGCTCGAACTTCAGCTCGCGTGAGCCTTTCATCGCCGCTGAGTCGAGCGCGGTAAAGCCGGAAGTTTCCGCGATCCTCGTCGAGTCAGCCACGATCGATCCTTCCCGGTCGATGAAGATGCGGAGCGTGACGTTGCCCTGAACTTTCTGGGCATAGAGAGCGGGCGGATAACGGAACGGCAGCTCCTTGTTGAGCATCACTGGCGCTACGTCCGGCTGCTTGCCAACAGTCTGAAACGGCAGCCCGGATCCTTCTCCTTTGCTGCACGCCGCGGTGACGGTCAGCGCAATCGCCAGAAAGGTCTTTGATCTCGCATGGATGCTCAAGCCGTCCCCCTCTCTTCCTTTGCTTCATTCACGAGTCGCTCGAGCATCTCGAGTGCTTGAATCGGCGTCATCGTATTTGGATCCACTTTTCTCAGTTGTTGCACGACAGGATGCGTCATCACCCCGAACAGTGCCAGTTGATCCTCCGCTGCACTGGCCTTCACAGGTGAAGCGCGTCCCGACCGGGGCACGATCTGTTCCGCTTCGAGAAGCGCCAGCAGCTGGGTAGCACGTTTTAACACCGCGGGAGGAAGTCCGGCCAGCCTTCCTACCTCGATTCCGTACGACCTGTCGGCACCTCCAGGCTGCAGCCGGTGGAGGAACAACACCTCGTCCCCGACCTCGCGGACCTGAACATTATAGTTGCGAACTGCGACTAAATGGTCGGCCAGCTGCGTCAGCTCGTGGTAGTGCGTCGCAAAGATCGTCTTGCACCCGATCGCGTTGTGAATGTGCTCGCTCACCGACCAGGCAATCGAGATTCCGTCGTAGGTCGAGGTGCCGCGTCCGATTTCGTCCAGCAGGACAAGGCTCCGCTTGGTGGCGGTGTGAAGAATGGCGCTCGTCTCCGACATCTCCACCATGAACGTCGATTGGCCGCGCACCAGGTTGTCGCTCGCCCCGACCCTGGTGAACAAGCGATCCACCACACCGATGCGCGCTTTCGTCGCCGGCACGAAGCTGCCGACCTGCGCCATGAGTACGATGAGTCCCACCTGGCGGAGCACCGTCGATTTTCCCGCCATGTTGGGTCCGGTGAGAATTATCATGCGGGCGTCTTCAGTGAGCGTGACGTCATTCGGAATGAACTTCTCCCGGGGCATCATCCTCTCGACCACGGGATGTCGTCCCGCCGTTATCTCGAGCAGGAAATCGTCGGTAAGCTGCGGGCGAACGTAGCCCTCCCGGGCCGCCACTTCAGCCAATGACGCGAGCACATCCAGCTCTGCGACGATCTGCGAGACTGATTGCAGGCGGGCCACCTGTGCGCCCGTGCGCGAACGCAGATCTTCGAACAGCTCGCGCTCGCGCTCCTCGACTCGCTCGGCTGCGGTGAGCACCCGTTCCTCGTATTCCTTGAGCGACGGGGTTACGTAACGCTCTGCGCCCGCCAGTGTCTGCCGCCGCTGATAGTCGCTCGGCACGAGGTGGATGTTGCTGTTCGTCACCTCGATGAAGTAGCCGAAGACTTTGTTGTAGCCAACTTTGAGCGAGCTGATTCCGGTTCTGGCGCGTTCCTCGGACTGGATTCTCGCAATGCCATCCTTTCCGCCATCGCGTAGCGCCCGCCATTCATCCAGGCTGGTATCTACACCCGCGCGCACACTGGGCTCGTCGCCGATTGCGATTGGAGGTCTGTCGACGAGGATCCGGATGATCTCGTCGCAGATGTCTCCACAGCTGTCCCACGCGCTCGTATGCTTACCGAATCCGATTTCGCCTTCGCTCGCTGCCGTATCCCGGGCTCGACCGAGAGCTGACTCTACCGCGGGGAGGCGTGCGATCGAATCGCCGAGCGCGCGCAGCTCACGTGGAGAAGCGCGGCCCGCGGCAGCTTTCCCCGCCAGTCGCTCAACGTCGCGCACGCCGTCCAGCGCATCTCGTAGTGCCCCACGAATGAGGCTGTCGCTCAGTGCGTCGACCGCGGCCAGTCTCGCATCTATTTGAGTGCGGTCGACAAGCGGGGCGAGCAGCCATTGGCGGAGCAGGCGGGCACCCATTGGCGTGAGAGTTCGATCCAGCACGCCGAGCAGCGTCCCCGATATCTCGCCGCCGCGCATGGACTCTACCAGTTCGAGATTCCGCCGAGTCATCTCGTCGAGAGGCATGGTGTCACCCGACCGCTCGATTCTTGGCCGGGCGAGGTGCGGCATCCCGGACGGCTGAAGCTCGTTGAGATAGCGAAGCAACGCACCTGCTGCGCCCAGTGGCGCGTCGTCCCCACTCTCGATTCCGAACGCTTCCAAGGAGCTCACCCGAAAATGCTGCGTGAGCTGGTCGCGACCCATGTTGCTGTCGAACTCCCACGCTTCACGCTCGGTTACCATCGGGCCCTCTTCACCGAGAGGTCCCTTCAGAACCTGGGCGAGATTTTCGCCGCGCGGGAGAATCACTTCCCTGGGAGTGAATCTCGATAGCGCGGATTCCAGGTCACGGGTTCCAACGGTGGTAAGTCGAAGCTCGCCAGTTGAAAGGTCGGCGGCGGCAATTCCAATCGAATCGCCAGCCCGGCTGAGCGCGCAGAGATAATTGTTACGGGTGCCGTCGAGCAGATCATCGGAGAACGCCGCGCCCGGAGTGATCGTCTCCACTACTTCGCGCTTGACTATGCCCTTCGCAAATTTTGGATCTTCGGTTTGTTCGCAGATCGAAACACGGAATCCATGCTGGACCAGTCGCCGAAGATATTCGCCGGCTGCTTTGACCGGGACGCCGGCGAGTGGCACTGCACTCGCGCCCCCATTGTTTCTTGATGTGAGCGTTAGCCCGAGTGTTTTGGAGGCTACTTCCGCATCCTCGTAGAACATCTCGTAGAAATCGCCCATTCGGAAGAACAGGATCGCGTCCTGATGTCGCGATTTGATCTCCCGGTACTGTTGCATCAACGGTGTTGATGCGGGGCGGCTCACCGTTCGGGCGCTCGCACAACAAATCCTTCCATTTGCTTCGCCTTGATTCTCTTGAGCGCGTCTTCAGCGTCCTTCTCTGTTGCGTAGCGTCCTATTCTTACGCGAAATGGTGCAACCGTTCCGTCAACGCGCGCTTCGTAGCCACGCGTCTTGAGCGTCGACACGAGCTTGTCGGCGTCGGGACGATGGCTGTAGGCCGCTACCTGAACGGAATATCCGCTCCCTCGTGATGCTGGAACAGCAACCTTTGGTGCCGGCGTGACGACCTTCGGCGTTGAAGCAGAAACTTTTGTTATTGGTTTCTCAACCGCCGCATTCGGCACTTTGGCCGGATCGACGATGCTCGGCTTTGAATCAGTGGCTTCGGACGGCGGTGTAGGCCGCTCGACCGGCACGACTGGCTTTTGCACCGTCGAACTGGCTGTCGTCTTGAGTGCCGACGTGTCGATGACTTTTTCTTTTGGGGGTGGAACTGAAATTGGCGCGCCCGAGCTCGCACTGGTATTAACTGTGGGCGCGCCCGCTGCCGGCGCGGATACGCCCACGGAGGGTGACGGACTATTCCCCGTCGCGCCGGCCACGGGAGCGCTCGCCGACGCTGCGACGGCAAGCGACGGGCAACGCTGACCCTGGTATTGAATCTGATTTCGCAGCTCGATCTCTGTCGTATCGGCCTGCAGGAGCGCGCTGGCGTTGGCCATACATGCATTCGGAACGTCGTTCTTCTCGAAAAGAACACGGGCAGTCCAGTAGCTCGATCGCGCCAGCAGTTTGCTCCGCGGATAATCGCGTGGAATGCGCTGCAGGTGGATGAGCGCTCCTTCGCGGTCGCCACGCGCCAGCTCGAGCTGCGCGAGGCGCAGTAACGCATCCGCTGCCTGTGGAGCGAGCGGATAGTCGACGACGATGTGCTTATAGTCGCTCTCTGCATCCGCGGCATTTGATGCCAGCGTCGCGCGCCAGAATAGTGCTTCTGGATATAGCCGGGCCATAGGCGGTGTGGCTGCGATTACGGAATCGATTAGCGCTCTCCCAGCCGCACCATTCCCATCGCTGACCAGGTTCTGAGCACGGACGAATACCGGATCAGTTGGGCGAGCCGGTGTTTGAGCGGGCGCGAGCGTGGCGGCAGAAAGTAGCAGCGCGCCAGAAAGGACTGTCCATCTAAACATCTCACCACTCTCCTATTGACTCATGCGGCAGCGCTTCTTTCGTCGCTTGCACACAAACTGAGTACTACGGTAGCCAGCAATTGTTCTTCGGACGAGACTCTGCTCTCCTTCAGCGCGACGTCGGCCTCGAGCAGCGAATCGAGGGCACGATCGAGTGATTCGCGGTTCCAGCGATCCGCTGCGCGGGCCCAGACGGCGGTGGCAGATCCCCATGGTCGTCCAGTAAAAGCCCCAGTCTCTTTTAGTAGTTCGAAGTATTCCTGGGCCAGTCGGTTTCTCGGGAGGCCTTCGTCAAGCCTCGCGCGCCCCCACGAAATGGCGAGCATCTGTGTCGACAATGCCATGACGACTGAGACGCCCGTTGTTTTCGGTTGGGACAGGACGTGTGGGATTAGCCCCAGCGCGCGTGGGGCGTTACGGTCAGCTACGGCGTCAAGAAGGTCCGATTGCGTCTCGCCGCGTCGTACGCCGACCACGGCCGCCACTGCTTCTTCGCTGATCTCGTCTCCCTGACCTTCCATATAGCTCGCGAGCTTGTCCAGCTCGCCCGCCAGTTGGTGCAGGTCGCTTCCGACGGCGGCTTGAAGAAGCTCTATCGCCGGCGCGCTGATCTTCACACCAAGCTCGCTGGCTGCCTGATGTGCTATCCATCTGGGAATCCGGTCACCCGTCAGGGGATCGAATTGAAGCCCTGTGCTCAACGCCGAAAGAGCAGCATCCGGTTTGGATCCAGCAGCTCCAGTCATGACGAGCATCAGGTCTGGAGCAGGGGCTTTCAGATACTCGTCGAGGGCTTTCCGCGCATCCTTCTTGAGGGCACCGACATCGCGAAGAACGATCACTCGGCGTTCCGCCATCATTGGCGGAGTCGAGAGGAGAACTCCGAGTGACTCTGAGTCGATTTCCGCGGCTCGTATCATGTCGAGGTTGAAGTCCTTGGCCGCGGGGTCGAGAGCAGCTTCGACGAGCTGCTTGATCGCGTCGTCTTTCTGATAGTCGTCCTCCCCATAGATGAAGTAAGCGCCGTCAAATAACCGGCGCTTGATCGCATCACGAAGTGTTTTGAGGGAGGATCCGGACATCCTCGAAATATATGGCCGCTCCGGGAGGCTGCGGATGCTACTTGAACGGCTTATCGAGTGTAGTTCGCCAGCTCGAGCTTGGAGTGTGCAAACCGAACCGGAACCTGTTCAGCGAACATGGCCGCTGGCCAGAATGTTAAACCGGCCGAGACCGACGTAACGATCGCCGGTGTCGAGGTAGTGATGGGCAGAAGCTCGGGCTCGGGGACGGTCGCGAACACTGGAGCCATTACCACGTCGCGGGGAGCATCGGTGTGGTGATACAACGTCGTGCCGATATATCCCAGCATGACCGCACTGGCGAGTGTCGCAGCAATGGCTCCGCGTCTGAGATTTCGCGGTGTCATCACCAGATGGTCGTTATGAGACTCTTTAAGGCGCGCTTCGAGCCGCTGGGAAAAACCAGCGGAAGGCTCTATGGAGGGAAGGTTCCTGAAGACCAGGAGCGCACGGCGGATCTTTGCATCGTGCTTCGCGCAGCTCTCACATTCAGCGATATGACGCTGCATGCGAACCAGCTCGACACCGGCGAGGGTATCGTCTACAAAAGCGACGTGCTGATCACAAAAGTCGCGACAATCCATTGAGATTGGTTGAGGGTTCGGTAACAGGTACCCACCACTGGGGTGCCTGTTCCCGAAACCGTCGACCTAATCTACATATGGGGCAATGATTTCCGCGAACGAGTTTCTGGCCCGGTTAAGCCGCGATTTGACAGTGCCAAGATTGCACTCGGTGATCTCCGCGATCTCCTCGTACGACTTGCCTTCGAGCTCTCGCAGGATGAACACATTCCTGTGGTGCTCTGGAAGCTTGGCTACGCTCTCCTCGACTATTTCCCGCAGGTGCCTTTTGCGGTACATGTCATCCGGGCGTGAGGTCGTGTCCTCGAATTGAAGAGGGCGATCCTCGTCCTGGAAATTCTTCTGAACCGTCTGAAACAGAACCAGCGGATTTCGCGAGCGATTCCGTAGCTCGTTCTTCGCCAGGTTCGAGGCGATGGTATAGACCCAGGTCGAAAATTTCTTCGAGCGGTCGAACCGATGCAGGTGCCGGTAGACGCGAATGAAGACTTCCTGCACCAGATCCTCCGCCTTTTCCCTGTCGCCGATGGTGCGATAGACGAAGTTCAGAAGGCGGGTCTGATAACGGGTTACTAGCTCCGAGAACGCGCGCTCCTCTCCACCAAGGAAGGCAGTCACGACGGCTGAGTCATCCATCGCCTGCAGGCGTTCCCTGACGGTCGGTCCTTCAACCGATACAACTTGCTTACGGACGATGTCAGCCATTTGTCTCTCCTTACTTATGAGACTCCACACGACACTGAATCGTGCACAGTCCCTGTTTTGGAACTTTTCTGCGGTATACCCTAATGCACGCCCCGTGCCCGGTGGGCCCTGGGAGTAACTGCCTGTGGGCAAACGACTTATGGCGTTTATTCCAAGCTTGAGCTTGTCCTGATTCTGCCAATAATGTCCTAATTACATGACATGTCAGCGTCTTTTCATTGATTAGACGCCAATTTGGCCAGAAGGGTTAATGGCCGGCGCGAAACCCCGCAGCGAACAGCAGACCGAGCGCGGTCTTGGCATCCTGGATCTCGCCTGCCTCCACCATCTCCAACGCTCGGGAGAGCAACATCGGATGGAGATCCAGAAACTCGTCCGCCTCGTGATTAGTCTCTCCTGAGACCAATCCGGTTGCCATGAAGAGATGGATTTTTTCGTCCGTGAAGCCCGGGGTCGTATACATCGTGAGCAGATGCTCGAACAGCTCTGCCGTACAACCCGTCTCCTCCTTCAGCTCCCGCGCAGCACAATCGCGAGGATTTTCCCCGGGGTTGAGTCTTCCCGCCGGAATCTCATAGAGATATCCGTCAGCGGCGTACCTGTACTGTCGGATCATGAGGACTTGGGGGTCATTGCCGCGGGGATCGCTCAGAAAGGGAACGACCGCGCTGGCTCCCGGGTGTCTGATCATCTCCAGCTCTCCGAGGGAGCCATCGGGAAAGCGCACAGTGTCCACGTCGAGCGAGATGACCTTTCCCGTATAGACCCGCCGGGATTCAACACCACCAGGCTTTGTTTCTTCTTTCACTGAATTGTGATCCTAAGGCGTGTGAACGTTCAGATCCCCAATCTTCAGATCGACGACAGAGTCACGAATCACACGCGCGTCACCGACCACGATTGTTTGCAGCTCATTGGGGTGCAAATGCGACTTGGCCGCCTCGAGAATCGCATCGATCGACACTCCACGGATGTTCTTCCGGTAGGAATCGTAGTAGTCCGCCGGCAAGTCGTAGATCACGAGTGTCGCGAGAGCCGAGGCAATCGCCCCAGTTGTCTCGTAGCGGATCGGAAACACGCCGTCGAGATAATCTCTCGCCAGTGACAACTCCTCTTCCGAGATCTTCTCGATGCGAATCCGCTCGATCTCGGAAAAGATCTCGCGCAGTGCCGGTGCCGTGACTTCGCTTTGCACGGCGGTAGACACGACAAATGGCCCCGGTCCGCGACGCCAGTCATAGAACGACGACGCGCCATAGGTGTACCCATGCTCCTCACGGAGATTCAAATTGATCCGCGAGCCGAAGAGGCCGCCCAGAACGGCATTCATCACCAGCGTAGGGAAAAAATCGGGATGCTTGCGCGGCAAGCCGACATGCCCGACACGCAGCTCCGATTGAGGAGCATCAGGCTTATCGACCACATGAATGCTCTGCCGAGTTGTGCGAGCCTTTGCGATCAGTGGTTGGTCTGGAGCTGCTCCCGGTAACCAGTTCTGGAACGCCCGATTGACCAGTGCGCGAGCTTTGTCTGATGATATGTCCCCGACGACGATCACCGACGTCGAGCCTGCACGATACCGCGCGCGAAAAAATTCATCGACATCCTTTCTCGACAACGCGCTTACGCTCTCCATGCTCCCTTCGTCCGGCTTTGAATAACGGGAGTCTGGCTGATACAGGAATTCGGAGAACTTCTCATCCGCGAGTCCACGCGGCTCCGTTTCCAGCTGGAGAATCTCGGCGAGGCGCTCCGCCTTGAGTCTCTCGACTTCACGCTCCGGGAAAACAGGATTGCTTATGACTTCGCCGAGTAGCTGTGTGGCTTCCTCCACCCTGTCCGAGAGCGTAGTGATCTTGACGAAAGAGCTGTCCCAGTCCGCTCCGGATTCGATTGATGTTCCAAGCTGCTCAAAACGCTCCGTTATCTCTGCCCCATCGAAGCGTTTACTACCCTCGAGAAGCGTTCCCGCGGTGAGAGCCGCAATTCCTTCTTTGCCCAGCGGATCGTTGGTGGATCCCGCATCGACCACAACCAGGACCGTGACCACTGGAAGCTTCGTCACCGGAGCCGTGACCAGGCGAATGCCGCTCGGCAGCATCTCGTCGCGGAATTCAGGAAAATGGTAGCTTCGCGGTGGCCCTGACTTGGGCCGGAGAGCCGTAACCATCACCCTGTACCCGCCGCAGCGGCCAGCACACTCTCGGATTCGATATCTTCTCGCGGGACATAAACGAGGCTCGCCCTGTTGTCTCGGCCGAACCGTTCGGAGATGAGCTCGTTGACTCGCCGCGCTGTTACCGCGCGATATCGATCCACTTGTTCATTGATCAGCTCTGGCTTTCCAAAATATGTTGCGAACATGGAAAGCCGGTCTGCCCTCTCGCCCGCCGATTGAAGCGCAGCCACCAGATCGGTTTCAATCAGAGCAACCGCCCTCTTCACTTCCTCTTCCACGACTCCTTCGCGATGTACGAGGTCGATTGCGCGCTCGACCTCTTCTTCGAGTTTGGCCGCCGAAGTCTCCGGACGCGCCGTGACGTCGACGACCAGGATGTCGGTGCCTTTGGCGAGATCGAAGGTGAAGGCGCCGGCATCCGCGGCGACCTGTCGCTCCCGGACGAGCGAGCGGTGGAGGCGACTGCCCTTTCTCATTCCGAGCACCGCCGATGCCACACTCGCCGCGTAGTACTCGTCACTTCCGAAGACCGGAGATCGGAACGCCATGAATAGCCGTGGTAGGCTGACGTTGTCATGGACGACCTCCCGCAACGGGCTGCCGAAGGCAGGCGGGAGATTCATTGGGGGAAGCGGTGGCTTTCCCCTGCCTTTTGGAATAGGTCCGAAGTATTCGCCGACGAGCTTGCGCACTTCCGCAGAGTCGAAATCGCCGGCGATCGACAGGACTGCATTGTCCGGAGTGTAGTAAGTCGCAAAGAACTGCGCGACGTCATCGAGAGATGCCGACGAGAGATCCTCCATCGACCCGATGAGCGAATGCTGGAAGGGGTGGGAAGGAGGGAAGACCAATTCCTGCATTTTTTCGAGCATCGTCCCGTACGGCTGGTTATCCACCGCCCAGCGACGCTCGTTCTTTACGACATCCCGCTGATTATTGAGCTTCTCCTGCGTCATCGCCGGCAGCAAGTCGCCCATTCGGTCCGCTTCCAGCCAAAGGGCGAGCGCGAGCTCATTGGACGGAACGGTTTCGAAGTAGTTCGTCCGCTCGAGCCATGTTGACCCGTTGAGCGTTCCACCCGCGCGTTGAATCAGCTCGAAGTGCTCGTTCGACCCAACGTGTGCCGAACCCTGGAAAAGCATGTGCTCGAAGAGGTGGGCGAACCCGGTTCTGCCGGCTTTTTCGTTTGCCGAGCCTACGTGGTACCACAGATTCACTGCCACGATTGGAGCGGTGTGATCTTCCGACAGCGTTACGAGCAGGCCATTGTCGAGACGGAACATTTCTACAGGAATTCGCATTGTCGTAAATTGCCCGCCATGCAAACCCACAGGAACCCCCTCGGCGGTCACGCGTGATTGCCGCAGTTGTCATTCTCGCGCTGGCGCTGGGCGCGCTTTTTCTGCTCTGGCGTTCCCAGGAGCGAATCCTGTTTCAGCCTCCGAAGGTGCACGAAGCACCACCTGAGGCCGGGCGGGTAAGCTACGACGCGCTGGATGGGCAGCGACTTGCCGGTTTCCTCGTTGGTGATCCACGGCGTGCTTCGCAAACCCTGCTTTGCTTCCATGGAAACGCCGATCTCGCACTATGGCAGCTCGATTGGGCGCTTGCTGTTCAGCGTCACACTGGATACGCCGTTTTTCTCGCCGAATATCGCGGGTACATGTCACTCGGCGGATCTCCCACTTATGCGACGACAAAGCTCGACGCGCGCGCAGCCTACGATCACTTGCGGATCGCCTTGGGCACCGATCGCACGCGCATTGCTTACTACGGCCATTCCCTTGGCAGCGCGGTAGCTGCGGAGCTCGCTGAAATCCATCCGCCGATGGCATTGTTGCTTCAGTCTCCTTTCTCGTCAGCGCGCGCGATGGCGAGACGTATTATCTCACTTCCTGTCGCGGTCGTCTGGCGAGCTGTGTCGCGTATTCACTTCGACACCCGTCGTACGGTATCGGAATTGGATGTACCTGTATCGGTGGCACATGGTAAGCGCGATCGGATCGTGCCCTTCAAGATGGGGCTCGAGGTTTACGACGCGGCGAAGAGAAGGGGCAAGCTACTGGTCGTAGAGAACGCCGGACACAATGATGTCGCCGCTGTCGCGGGAGAGGAGTATTGGCGCTGGATTGCAGCCGCTCTCAACCCACCAGCCGACACGGATCCGTAACAAAAAGAGGGCATGATCCCCAGATCATGCCCTCTTCGTTTGAATACGTGAAGCCTACTGAATCGGCTGGCCCGAGATGTCTCTGATCGAGATCGGACCCACATTCAGCGATTTCAACCCTGATTCGATCGTCTTTCTATCGCCGACGATCACGATCGCGAGCGAGCCGGGACTGATGTATTGCTGCCCGACCCTCGCGACGTCAGCCTGAGTAACGGCCTCGACGTTCTGCACGTAGCTATTGTAGTACTCGAGCGGCAGCCCGTACTGCGCTACTGGTACGAGAGCGGCCGCGATCTGCTGAGTCGTTTCGAAATTTCCGGGAAGCTGCAGCTGGAGATAACGCTTCGCCCGTGACAGCTCGTCGGCTGGGACCGACTGCCGGATTCCATTGAGCTCCTTCATGAACTCGATCAGTGCAGAGTCACTCTTGGCTGTGACGATTTCCGCCGATGCCAGGAACGGACCCGCGGCATGCCTCATGTCGAAGCGAGAGCCAGCACCGTAGGTATATCCGCGAGTCTCTCGAAGATTCTGATTCAGTCTGCTGGTGAAAGAGCCACCCAGGATCGTGTTCATCACCGTCAAGGCGAAGTAATCCTTGGTCGAGCGCGGAACGCCTACAGCCCCGATCCGGAATGATGACTGGGCTGCGCCCGGTTTATCGATGAGATAGATCGTCGTGGTGGCCGCCTTTGGCGGCTCCCCGTAATTGAGCTGGGGAACATCTCCGCGCTGCCAGCCGCCGAACAGGCTGTTGATCTTCTGCTCGATCTGAGCCGGAGTCACATCCCCGACCACGATCAAGGTGGCGTTGTTGGGTCTGAAATTGGCTTGATAGTACGACTGTAGGTCGGCGGTTGTCAGAGATTTTACCGAAGCCTCAGTTCCCTCCAGTGGAGCGCCATAGGGATGCGCGTTCCCGTAAATGATTACCGGAAAGGCCGTACTCGCGATTACCGCCCCTTGATCCCGCCGCTGGAGCAATTCTGTCAGTTGGGTTTTCTGTATTCGCTCGAATTCGTTTGCCGGAAATGACGGATGCATGGCAACATCGGCAAATAGCGCAAGCGCACTGTCCAGCTGCGCGGTCGGAGTATGGAGCGACAGCGTGCTTGATTCCCAGCTGCTCGTTGAATTGAGCCTGATTCCCAAAAAGGCGATTTGATCCGCTATCTCAAGACTTTTTCTGGTTGTCGTTCCTTCCCGCAACATCATCGAGACCAGATTGGCAGTTCCTGCCTTGTTCGCGGAGGCGGAAGTACTGCCACTGCCGACTAACAGAACAAAGTCGGCAAGTGGTAGCTCGTGCTGCTCCACAATCATCAGCTTCAACCCGTTCGAGAGCTGCCTGGTAGTAATGGGTGGGAGCGAAACCTTTGGAGGGGGGCCGAGCTCGGGTGGCTTGCTCCGGTCAAAGGTTCCTTGCGCGGCAACGGATTGGGCAACGAGCAGAGTGAGGACGCTCAGCATGCCCGGAATTCCGGACGGCTTCATCGACCACCTCCGCTGGCGGTTAGCATCATTTCCTTTTTTCCCTCTGGCACGACAGTAAGGACGATTTTTGGACGGCCCAGATATGTCTTCGCTACGCGCTGTACATCGGCCGCCGTAACACGCTCATAGCGAGCCGCATCCTGCTGCACGAAATCGGGGTTCCCCACGAAGTAATTGTAGGAGTTGAGGACTTCGGCCTTCCCGAGAACGCTGGCGAGCCGATTGAGAAAGCTGGCCTTGTACAAATTCTGAGCTCGCTGGAGTTCACGCGTTTTAACTCCGTTGCGGATGAGATTGTCGATCTCTGCCTGCGCGATTCGGTCGACATCCGCAACCTTTTGACCTGGTTTTGGTGTTATATCGATTTCAAATCTTCCATCGAGCCGTGAACCATTCTGGCCAGCGCTGACATCCTGCGCGATTTGAAGCTCGTAGACGAGCTTCTTGTAAAGACGCGAGTTCTTGTCGCCCGCGAGCACCTGCGCCAGAATATCCAGAGCCGCGTCATCCTTGGAGAAACCCTTGACCGAGTGCCAGGTGTAGTACACTTGCGGGATCTGAACCTTGTCCTCGAGCACGAGGAACGTGTCGCGCGGAATGACAACTGCCGGAACAGTCGTCCTCCGTTTCACCTCAGGCCCACGCGGAATGCTCCCGAAATACTGCGCTACCATTTTCTTCACGGCTGACGGATCAAAATCGCCGGCGATCGTCAGGGTCGCATTGTTCGGGGCGTAGTAGGTCCTGAAGAAATTCTGAACGTCAGCGAGCGATGCGGCACTAAGATCCGCCATCGAGCCAATGACCGGCCACGAGTATGGGTGATTCTTGGGATACAGCGCGGCAAGGATCGTTTCGTCCGCTCGGCCATATGGTTGATTGTCGACGCGCTGCCGCCGCTCGTTCTTTACGACATCGCGCTGAAGATTGACCTTGGGAAGATCCATCGTCGGCAGGAGAAACCCCATCCTGTCCGCATCCAACCAGAGCGCCAGCGCCAGGGCGTTCGAGGGCAGTGTCTCGTAATAGTTGGTCCTGTCTTCAGTCGTCGAGCCGTTGTTGTTGGCGCCGGCTGCTTCCAGTAGCTGATCGAAAGCACCCACCGGAACGTTCTGCGAGCCCATGAACATTATGTGCTCGAACAGATGCGCAAACCCGGTTCGCCCCACCTGCTCATCGCCCGAGCCGACGTGATACCACGTATCAACGGCGATGATTGGAGTCGAGTGGTCCTCGTGCAGGATCACCTCGAGGCCGTTGGGCAGCTTGTACTTTTCGAACTGTATCCGCGGCGTCGACTGCGCACCCAAGGACACAGCCATGCAGGCGCATCCCATTAAGTAGCAGATCATTACCAAAGAACGCTTCGTTTTCACAACTTCCTCTCGAAAAAGAAGGCCATCGGGGCTTTGAGCGATTCGCTCAAAATATACTTCCAGCGCTCCTCCCTGTTCGGCGAAATCGGACTGGTCTGGGTCGGAGAAGTGTACGGAGTAAACCCGAAACGGCGCGCAAGGATCCGCAGCCGCAGCATATGAAAGGGATCGCTCACCAGGAGCGCGCTCTGAAGTCCCCGCACTTCGAGCATGGCGGCAACGGCCCGCATCGACTCGCTCGTCGTGCGCCCCTCGTTCTCCACCAGAATGGCGCTGTCGGGAACGCCGTGTTTCCTCGCGTAGGTTCTTCCCACTGCTGCCTCACTGGTTGTATCGCCGGCGCCAGTTCCACCCGTGAGTATCAGGAGTGCCGCCAGGTGGCGGTTCCAGAGATCGAGCGCGTGATTGAGCCGGGACCTTAGTACTGGTGAGGGTTTGCCGGAGTACTGCGCCGCGCCAAGCACCACGATCGCCTGGGCGGGCCTCGCCTCATCGCGTGAACTCCAGACGAGAACGGCAATCGCGGATACGATCCAGACGGTAAAGGCAGCTACAACAGCGATCGTCAGTAATCGCCGGATGATTTTTACGGCGTATTTGGCCTTCGCGGCACGCGTCATCCGTGGAAGCTACGCTAGAACGAGCGCCTCGTGTGAGGCTCCGGGCAGTCGACCGAATAGCCCTTGGAGATAAGAGCCGTCCTGAATTCGTCCTGGACCTGTGCCTCTCCGTGCACCAGCCAAATCGGCCCTAGCCCTGGGGACTTGTCCCTGACGTGCCCCAGCCACGTCGTCATTTCGGTCCGGTCGGCGTGAGCGCTGTAGCCATCGATCACCTCGACGCGCGCATTGAGAGGCACGTCCTCACCAAAGATCTGAAGAACCGGCTGCCTCTCGACGACTTTACGCCCAAGTGTATGCTCCGCCTGAAATCCGACTACTAGAATGGTATTCCGCGGATTGCTCGCTCCCTGCGCCAGGTGATGAACGATGCGGCCGTTCTCCATCATCCCCGACGCGGCAATAATCACCATTGGGCCATGCGCGCGGGATAGGGCCTTCGATTCTTCGACGTCACGCGTATAGTGGAGGAGGTCGAAGCGGAAGAGCTCCTGTACTTTCTGCACCATTTCTTCCGACCGGTCGAATGTTTCCGGATGCATCTCGAAAACGGTCGTCGCATCGATCGCCAGCGGGCTGTCGACATAGATCGGTATCGCGGGAATCGCTCCTTCCCGAACGAGACTGTGAAGCACGTAAATCATCTCCTGCGTTCTTCCGAGTGCGAACGCCGGGATTAGCACGCGTCCTCCCCGCGCGGCGGTTTCCCGCACAACCTGAGCGAGCTGCGCCCTGGCTCCTTCAACGGATTCATGATCCCGGTTTCCATAGGTGGACTCCATGATCAGGGCGTCGGCACCTTCTGGAGGGATCGGATTCCGGATAATCGCCAGCCCACTTCGCCCGATATCGCCCGAGAACACCAGGCGCTTTGTCTTCCCTTCCTCGGTACAGTCGACGAGAACGGACGCTGCACCGAGAATATGGCCGGCGTCGATGTAAGTGGCACGCACACCCGGAACTACATCGAAGGTCTTGTTGTACGGAACACCCACCATGAGATCCATCGTGCGCACTGCGTGGCGCATGGCGTACAGTGGCTCGATGAACTCTTTATGACGCTTTGCCAGAAACTCGGCGTCTCTCTCCTGAATGTGTGCCGAGTCGGCGAGCATCACCGCGCAAAGGTCCCGCGTTGCAGCCGTTGCCCAGATTGTTCCTGAATAGCCTTCCGCGATCAGGTAGGGGAGTCGCCCAGAATGGTCGATGTGGGCGTGGGAAAGGACGACGGCATCCAGATCCTTGATCGGTAGCGGCAGTTTTCGGTTCTTCTCGGCGGACTCCTGCCGCCTGCCCTGAAACATTCCGCAGTCGAGCGCGACCGTATGGCCGTTTACATGAAGGAGATGGCAGGAACCTGTGACCTCGCGCGCGGCACCAGCAAACGTTATCTCCAAACAGTTAACCTTCCGCTACTGCGTCGCGCTGAAACAGAATCGTCAGGCGTTGCCCGTCCTGCGACATGAGTGCCGGCTCCCAGCCTCCCCTGCTTCTCTCGTTCAGAAGATCGGTGAGGGTGTCCTCGTCTTCACGTGTGTGGCGCGTCAGCTTGACTACCACAGCCTGGTATTCTTTCATCAGGGATTAGAGATTATGAGCAGGTGAATGTTCACGATGATGATGCTGGAATTCCGGGACCAGAATGATTGAGCGCGTAAAGGAATTCCCCTCGCTGACTATTATCCGGCATCCTCTGGTTCAGCACAAGCTGACGATCCTGCGCGACCGGCAGACGGATACAAAACGCTTCAAGGAGCTCGTCGACGAGATCGCGATGCTCATGGCCTATGAGGCCACCAGCGAGCTGTCTCTCGAGCCGCGGGAGGTCGATACTCCTCTGGAGACGGCGTCGGGTTGGCACATCAGCGGCAAGAAGCTCACGATAGTTCCGATTCTGCGGGCCGGGCTCGGAATGGTGGAAGGAATTCTGCGCCTCGTGCCGTCAGCGCGAGTTGGCCACATCGGACTGTACAGAGACCACACCACACTCCAGCCGGTCGACTACTACTTCAAGGTGCCCGGAGATCCCGCTGAGCGCGATTTTTTCGTGCTCGACCCAATGCTTGCCACTGGAGGAAGTGCCGCCGCGGCAGTTGCGTCGCTAAAGAGAGCTGGGGCGAATCGAATTCGCTTCCTCTGCCTCGTAGCCGCTCCCGAAGGTGTCCGCCATCTCAGCGAGGCGCACCCCGACGTTCAGATTTACTGCGCGGCTTTGGACAGGGAGCTCAACGGTCAGGGTTATATCCTGCCTGGTCTCGGAGATGCGGGAGACAGATTGTTCGGAACCAGATGAGGCACTAGCCGAACCACTCTCTCGGATTCATCCGCTGCTGGTCGGCCGCGTCGATGACCCATTGCTGGTTTTGTGGATCGGTGACTTCATCGGCTACCATTGTAAACCACGTTGCTGCCATCCTGGTATCGCCGATTCGTCTCCACAGCTCGCCAACCAGATAGGTTAGAATTGGCCTCTCATCTCTCGGCACGCCGTCATATGTCTTCAGCGCGTCCTCGAACATCCAGGCAGCATGGCGGCGGAAATAGCGCTCGGCCTCTACATCTCCCTCATCCACACAGCACCACGCGGCACGAAGAAGAAGGTCCGCGACATGGCGGGGGTCCAACCCTTGCCACTGAGCGACTTTGGCGGCGGCTTCATATTTTTCCGAACCACAGACGAGTGACGATCTAGCCGGAGCGAGCTCTTTGAGAACGTGTTGCTTCAACACAGGACTCATGTCCGTCGCGGCGGTGAAGTCTGACTCTCCACCGGAATAGCCGCATTCGCTGCACATGTGGATGAGATAGGCGAGCGGTTGAGTTCCAGCGGCTCGCTCATGGAAATCGGTGCGTTTCCCACCGAACGCGTTTGTCGAAACTACGCTCTGGGACTTGAACTCGTTGCCACACACGGGACAACAAAGCTCGATCTGACGCAGCGTTGTCATACTTGCTCCCCCTATCCGCACTCGAACGTCTCGGGAAAAAGAGAGGGAATATCTGTGCCACAATTTTGAAATTCTTCCGAAGGAGATCGGGCTTGTTGAGAGTTTGGGTGGATTGTATCTTCTCGCATCGCAAAAACCGCGACTGGCTCCCCACCCCGCGACCTGGTCGTTGATGCTCATCAACCTACTGCCTGACTTCTTTGCAGTTCACAACAGTACAGACCGTGTCGCCGCCTATCTCCGCTACTTCGAAACCCACCGCCGCTTCCTAGAAGCCTACTGGCATAACTACGTCCTGGATCCAGCAGGGCCTCATTTTCTGGAAGTCGTTCGCTCTGCCGCACTTGCGAGCCGCGTAGACCTCCGCACCATGCTCGAGAGAATCGATGTCGTCTCTCTGGCCCGAAACACGGAAGAGCAGTGCCGCGCTCTCTTCGATATCGACACCGATCTGGATGTGGTGCTCATGGTGGGCGTCGGGGCGGCTAATGCCGGCGAGCTCGTGGTGGACGGAAAGGGAATCGCCTTCGTGTGCCTCGAGCATTTCACCAGCGTTACCAACCCCGAGACACAGGGACTGGGCCTCGATCCGGAACTGATTCCACTCTGGCTGGCCCATGAGATCGCGCACACCGTGCGCTATACGTCGCCCACCAGCCGGAGTGAGCTGAAACAGCTGATTGACGATGCGGGCGGATACTACTCGTACTGGGAAACTGGCCGGCGTGCTCCGCTGCGCGAGCTGATGATCAATGAGGGCATCGCTACACTCGCTTCGAGAGCGATCAGCCCGGGACATGCGGCATGGGAGTATTACGGCTACACCCGGCGCGAGTACGCCAGTGTCCGCGAGCTCGAGCCGATGATCGCCAAGGCGTTGGGCAACGATCTCGATCGTGCCGGCCTCGGCCTTAGACTTCGCTATCTCTCCGGTGGAATGAGTGATGACGCTCGCACCGTTGATCGCCGCGTTTTTCCGGAGCGAAGCGGCTACTTTCTCGGCGCGAAAATGGTCGAGGCTGCAGTCAACGCCCGCGGGCTCTCGTGGGCAGCTCGCGCCAGCGCGGCCGAGATCACGTCGATTGGAGCAAGCTCTTCAGCCGCTTCAGCCTAGAGCTTCAGCCTAGAGCTACTTCCCCACACAAAAGGAACTGAAAACGCGATCGAGGACATCCTCGACGTCGACTGTTCCTATCAGCTCTTCGAGCGTACAGACTGCAGTCCGGAGATGGACGGCGGCGACGGTGGCTGGAAGTTTTTTTTCGCGCCAGCCTTGAGTGAATTGCTCCAGTTCCGAGCGTGCGGAAGCAAGCGCGTTCCGATGCCGAGCCCTGGTGAGAAGCGGCTGGTCTGGAAGTATTTCTCCGTGCTCCGCGTCCAGCGCCTCGTCGATGGCGGCGAGCAGCTCCTGAAGACCTGATCCGGTTTCAGCGCTCACGGAAATTTGACTGAGAGGAGGCCGCACATTGTCTCGTTGTGATACTAAATCGGATTTGGTCCGAACAGCCAACACCCGAGCCGATGACCGATGGCTTACGAGTTTGACTGTCTCCTCGAGACTTCCTGAATCGTCTGCGCATGCGAGCACCACGTGGGCGCTGGACAGATAACGCTCGCTGACTTGGATCCCGAGCCGTTCAATTCGGTCTTCGGTTTCCCTGAGGCCCGCAGTATCCACGAGACGCAACGGCCATTTGCCGCTGTCCATTACCGCCTCGAGTGCGTCCCGCGTCGTACCGGGAATCTCCGTTACGATCGCCCTCGACCTGCCCAGAAGCGCGTTGAAGAGGGATGACTTACCGACATTCGGCGGTCCAGCGATGACGACGACCGCTCCTTCACGAATGACTTCGCCGGCTGGAGCTGTGGCGAGGAGCGCATCGAGCGACGTTTTGATCTCTGCCGCGGTTTTTTCAATCCGCTCGCGAGGTACGGGTCCGTCATCCTCCTCCGGAAAATCAACATCGTAGGCGATCAGGGCTTCGAGCTCGATGAGGTCACTTCTCAGCTCGAGAAGGCGACGTGAGAGTCCTCCGTCCAATTGGCCGAGAGCGGCACGCTGCATCACGCTCGAGCTGGCATCTATCAGGTCCCCGATTGCCTCCGCCTGAAGGATATCGAGCTTTCCGTTTAGCACCGCCCGTCGAGTGAATTCTCCGGGCAGTGCCTGTCTTGCACCCGAGGAAATCAGCGCCGCTACAATTGTGGCCGGAATGAGGTGGCCACCGTGCGTCGAGATTTCAACCGTATCCTCGCCCGTGAATGAGTTGGGACCGGGGAATAGAGTGACCAGCGCCTCATCGAGCTTCTGCTCCCCATCGAATACATCGCACAGGTGTGTTACGCGCGGCGCGTTCGGCAAAACCAGCAGGTGTTTTTCGGCAAGCGTGAATGCGTCTGGCCCACTGAGTCTCACGAGCGCGATTGCTCCGCGGCCAGCCGCGCTCGCGATTGCAACAATTGTATCTCCCGAATGCAGGGCGCTCGTACCGCCGAATGTCACGCGCCTGCCGTCGGCAGAACGAAAGTCATGCCTGGCTCCAGAATCTTCACGGCCGGGTGAAGGGGATGGTCCTGGAGAGTCTCACGGAGTCTGTCGATCGCATCGAATGCGGTTGACGTCACGTGATTGAACGTACCCCAGTGATACGGGATGAAATACTTGGCGTTGAGTCTCTCAAAGAGAGTGAGCGCATCACCACTCGTGAGATGCCCTTTGCGGAAGCCGGGCTTCCACCACGGCGCGTGTCCGATGGGAAGGAGAGCCAAATCCAGACCTCGCCCGCCGGCGCCCAGATAGTTCTCTACCATGTGGGTTGCACCAGGCGTGAGCGCGGTATCACCGGCAAAGAAGCAGGATACTTTATTAGTATCGATTAGATACATATTGCTCGCGCTTCTCCAGCGATCCACGCCGTAACGATTTCCTTTGTGGGTCGCCGAAGCCGCGTGGATCTTCACTCCATCAAGCTCTGTCCCCTCGCCCGGAGCGAGCGGAACGGCGTGGCGGTAGCCCTGCTTCCCCAGCCACTTCGCAATCACCGGCGGGGCGAACAGCGGGATGTCTGCCGGCAGCGCATCGAGCGAGTCGAACGACAGATGATCCGCGTGCGCGTGTGTCAACAGAATCGCGTCGAGCTTGGGAAGCGCTTCCAGCGCTATTCCAGGAGAGCTTACCCGCGGCAGGAATTTCCCCAGTGCTGCATCAAAATTGGGATCGGTGAGGATACGTATCTGACCGATCTCAATTAGTAGCGTTGCGTGACCAATATATGTGACACGCAGCATTTGTTCTCCTATGCCTTCGGACGCGCCTTTGCTCGTTCCCGCGCCAGCAGCCATTGCTGCGGAAGTGCCGCGATGTTCTGTGCTGTGTAGTAGAGGTTGAGACCGGAAGCCATATTGAGAAGCACTACCGTCATCATTACCGGAAACATGTACCCCATCATCTTCGCCTGCGGGTTGGGAGGAGCATTACGCATTCCAATCCATGATAGCACGTACATCGACGCGCCCATCAGCAGTGGGAGGATGTAGACCGGATCCTTGATCGAGATGTCATGCAGCCACATGAACGGCACCCCACGGAATTCGATCGTATTCTGGAAAACGAAGAACAGCGCGAAGAGAATCGGCATTGGAAGGAGCGCGGGCAGACAACCGGTCAATCCGGCAAAGGGGCTCACTCCAGCGTCGCCGTAGACTTTCATGATCGCTTCACGCTGTTGGACGGGATCCTTGTACTTCTTTTGGGCCGCGGCGAGCTTCGGCTGCAGCTCCTGCATCTTCAGGCTCGAGCGCATGGTGCTCTGGTTGAGAGGCCACAATGCAAGCCTTACCAGAACGCCGAGTATTACTAGCACCCACCCGTAACTCAGGTTCAACCGGTTGTGCATCCAGAGGAGTGCCTGAATCACCTTGGATGCGATTGGATGGACGACGGGCTGGAGAAAGCGCCAGCCGTATGGATTCACATGATCGAAATCCCGGCCCATCCGCATGAGACGCTGCGATTCTTGCGGGCCCCCATAGACATCGAAGGAAAAGGAGCCGTTCCGAATTTCTTCCACGACGCTGGCCGATGCGCTCGTGGCCACTTTTGAAGTGCGTGGTCCGCCAGTCAGTGATGCCTCGCTGAACAGCACACCGTTGGCTGGAGCAATCATTCCAAACACGAAGTATTTGTTTTTTATAGCCACCCAGCTGAGGGGCCCAGCCTCGAGTGTCTTTTCTCCGGGATCCAGGCTACCGAAAAGAACGCTTCGAGCGTGATCGCGCTGTGGCTTGAAGCTGTAGGCCAGAGTCTGATGGTCCCCGACCGTATCCGCCTCGGTTGGCTGCAGCGTTTTCGGCAGCTCTGTGACGAGGTACGCCGGCGTCTGCACACCAGTCACCTTCCCGTTGACGTGCACCGAGTAGCTGGCCGCTGTGTCCTGCGGAATCTTGTACACGATTGATACGGTGTAATTCTTTACGGCTGCATTGTAAGTAAGAGTCTCATCACCATTTGGATCCTTCGCTCGTGAGACGGTAAACGGGATCTGTGACAGATTCACAGTGTCGTTAGCCGTCACAAGCTTGTAGCTAAGCAGACTGGAACCTGGAACACCCAGGTCGGCAAGACCGCCGGAGGGTGACCGGTTTTTGTAATCTCGAGCCACGATCGACACCGGAACTGCGCCAATGCCGCTGAACTTGTAGATCGCCTTCGGTGTGCTTACCACCGTTGTCTCGGCAGCAAGCCGATCGGTTGCGTTGGCTGCTGCTCCTGTTGACCGGTCCTGCGATACTGCTTTTGCCGGAGCTTGCGCTCCGGCCGATTGCGCAACTCCTGCTGTCGTAGATGATGCTGTATTTCTCAGGCCTAAGATTGAATCCGCTGTTGCCGCGCCCGGCTTCGCCGGTACCGGCTTAGCGGGTGGAAACAACAGCTGAGAAATCGCGATGACGATCAGCGACAGAAAGAGAGCCAGGAAGAAACGCTTATCCATTCAGGGAACCGGGTCGTAGCCGCCCGGCCGAAAGGGGTGGCATCTGAGAATTCGGCTCACGGTCAACCGCATTCCCTTGATTGATCCGTATCGCTCGAAGGCTTCGAGCGCGTAGGCCGAACATGTTGGATAGTAACGGCAGCTCGCCGGAAACAGCGGTGATATTGCCACCTGGTAGCCGCGAATGAGAAAAATAAATACCGCGCGCATTGTCTAACGGGAAATCCGCGACGCCCACTGTCCAATCGCGATTACATCGCCGGCAAGCTGCTCAAAGCTGGATCCGTATGCCTCAGGCTTCGCGCGAATCAGTAGGTCAATGTCTCCAAGCTCCGGCAGCAACCTGATTCGAATGAGCTCGCGAAGACGTCGCTTGACACGATTGCGCTCGATGATCTTCCGCCTGTGCTTGGGAACGACAATGCCGACCCGTGGATGAAGCAAAAGGGAAGCAGATGCCCGAGCTTCGAGACGCTCGGTTTGCATTCGCTTCCCTGTACGTCTTACCGCTTCCAGGTCGGTCTCGCTCGTCAGCCGGGAGCTGCGAGGAAAGCCGAGTGACTTAGGCGCCGGCGTATTTCGTCGGCAACTGAACAGTAAGCCGTTTACGTCCCTTTTTGCGGCGGCGGCTAAGAACTTCGCGTCCCCATTTAGTAGCCATTCGCAACCTAAAGCCATGGGTGCGGATACGGCGTTTGTTACGGGGACGGTAGGTGGGCTTGCCCATTACATTGCTCCAGAAACCAGAAAGAACAACTGCAGTAGAGAGTCGGTAAAACTATTCCAGCATTGAAGATAGTTCAAGTCAGCTAAAGCAATTCGCGTTTGGTTGGTTTGACTTTTCCACATTAATCGGATACGCTAGCTCGTCATGTCGCTGAGCCCCGCTGAAACATGGAAACGCCTTCTGGACCGGGCCAAGATAGAACTCCCCGACCAAACCTTCCAAGCCTGGCTCGAGCCAACCGAAGCCCTTTCGATTGATAGCGGTACCATCTTCGTGGGAGCTCCAGATCAGTTCACGGCTGATTGGAATGAATCGAAGCACTCAGAATTACTGTCGAGCTACGCTCCGATAGTCCTCGGACATCCGCTCAAGGTCGCATTCAAAGTTAACGAGGAGCGGAAAAAGCGATCGCAGATGGACTTTTTCGTTAGTCCTCCGCCGATCCCTACTAAATTGCTGCCTCAGCAGAATGGAACCAGTTCACCGCCACTTAGTGGACGCTACACATTCGACCTTTTCGTAATTGGCAAATCAAACGAGCTCGCGGCTGCGGCCGCTCATGCCGTAAGTCAAGCACCTGGAAAGGTCTATAACCCGCTTTTCATCTACGGTGACACAGGCCTCGGCAAAACCCATCTAATGCAGGCAGTAGCCCATGAAACCCTGCTCCGGAGCCCGGAGACACGAATCACCTACGTGGGCACCGAGCAGTTCATGAACGAGCTCATAAGTTCCATCCTCGATCGTACCGGACCCGAATTTCGCCGCCGTTATCGGGAGACAGATCTACTCCTGATCGACGATGTGCATTTTCTGAAAGGAAGGAAGGAAACCACTCAGGAGGAATTCTTCCACACTTTCAACGCCCTATACGAAGCGGGAAGACAAATCGTTCTGACAAGTGATCGGCCTCCCTCAGAAATCGCGGGTCTCGAAGCAAGGCTCATCAGCAGATTCCAATGGGGCATGGTAGCTGATATTGGACTGCCTGACTTCGAACACCGCGTCGCCATTCTCAAGCAGAAGGCACAGCTGGACCGGTTGGAGCTCACGATTCCAGATGATGTCATTCATTTCATCGCTGAACATGTCCGATCGAACGTCAGGGAGCTGGAAGGATCAATCATCAAGCTCCTGGCATATGCTTCCCTTAAGCACAAGGATATAACGGTTGAAGTCGCGAGAGAAGCTCTCCGAGACAAGCTCCGCGCAATCGAAGGACTTGAACCGGAAGCTAGTGGCTCGCTTACGATCTTCACGATTCAACAGGTTGTAGCGAAGGAATGGGGAGTAACAGTCGACGGTTTACGTTCGAAGACGAGAACAAAAACTCTTACTACTCCACGCCAGATTGCCATGTACCTGGCTCGCGAGCTCCTCGCAACTCAATTGGTCGAAATTGGAAACGCCTTCGGAGGCCGTGATCATTCAACTGTCATTCACAGTCTCGAGAAAGTTCAGCAGACAATTGCTCAGGATCCTGACCTGAAATCACGAATAAATCGAGTACGCAACACGCTCGAAACTTTCAACTTTCGGCCATCACCTCGTGTGGAAACACCGAGAGCTTCCTGAACTTTCTAGCCAAGCTGCGCACTTATTCTATTTACCAACATCCGACCTCACATCACCAAGTATGGCGCAAAGCCTACTGCTTTCATAAGTTAGACTCATTCAACAGAAGTCAACAAAGCCTGCTATAGCTACTAGTTTAATTCTCTTATAAAGAGAGTTACTAAGCACCATCTGAATTCCACAGGGGAAGGGATGCGCTTCACGATCTCTCGGGAAAAGTTGCAAGAGGGACTGGCCGCTGTTGCAGCCAGCATTCCAGCAAAAACGACTCTCCCTGTATTAGCGAACATCCTTCTCGAGACGACCGATAAGGGGATAAAACTTTCCGGGACGGATCTCGATATTGCCGTCAGTACCGAGGTGATGGCCGATGTGGATGTGGCAGGTGCTGTAACGGTACCCGCGAAAAAACTGAGCGAAATTGCGAGGGAGCTCCCCCCTGCCCCTGTGAAAATTGCTGCGGTTGGAGAACAACGGGTAACTCTGGAATGTGGACGGTCGCGTTTCAAGCTGCTTGGACTTCCACGCGATGAATTTCCAACATTTCCCTCTGTTCGGTTCAATGAGAGCTGGAGAATTCGATCAGGTGATCTCCAACAGCTGATTTCTCATACTTCGTTCGCGGTTTCAGCGGAGGAGAGTAGACCGATATTAAACGGCGTTCTCTGGGAGTTGAGGCCCGATCGAATGCGAATGGTGGCCACAAATGGCCATCGCCTGGCGAAAATGGATATTCCGATCAGCTCCGCAACCGCGCCGGCTAGTGACTTGATTGTTCCGCCCAAAGCTCTCGAGCAGGTGAGGAGACTTTTCCCTGCGGAAGAGGAGCTGGAAATCGCCCGTGGTGACAATCACATCGGTTTTAGGTCGCCATTCACCGCGGTTTTTACCCGGCTTATCGAAGGACCGTATCCGAATTACGAGCAAGTGATTCCGAAGGACAACGACAGAGTGGCGATCGCGGATAAGGTTGCTCTTTCCAGTGCCCTGAAGAGAATGTCCGTAATTGCTTCGGATCAGACGCATCGAATCCGATTGTCGTTCAACTCCGGAATGCTGAAATTCAGCGTGCAGACTCCGGATCTCGGGGAAGCCCAGGACGAGCTTCCTATTCGCTACACCGGTGATCAGCTGGATATTGGCTTCAATGCTAGCTATCTGCTCGAGATCCTGCGCTATATCCCCACGGACGAAGTGCGCCTGACATTCAAGGCGCCAGAGCGAGCAGCGACGCTGGAACCCGAGGGTTGGAAAGATCCAGCGTCGTACATGTGCTTGGTCATGCCTTTACGGCTCGTCGATTAGCGAAGGAGACTGAAGTCCTGCTTCGAGCGCTGCTTGAAGCGATTCAGCCGGCCTGAGGCCGTAATCGACAGATTCAAATCCTGACTGACGATTAAGCGCACGACATTTCCATCCCGTGGGTTCATGTAGTAGACGGTATTTCCCGTTCCACTCGCGTCGAGCGCTATCCGATGCTGCTGCTGGGATCCTTCTCCATGGGCGCTTATCACATCCGCACGCTGAATCAGCAAAACGGTTGATCCCTGATACTCCGTCTCTCCCGATACGACGTACGATCGGACCGTACGAGACGTCGTTGAGATCGTTCCCTGGCAGCCTTTTGCCTCCACCGAATCACTCCAACTAGTTCCTACCGACAGCTGCGCAGGGAATCGTGCAATCAGGTTGCGGACGTCCGTTGCAATGGCTGACCGAACAGGATTGCATTGATCGGTAAGGCTATCAGCTGAGAGGATGAGACTGTCGCCGACCAATGATCCAGTCAGCTCCGGCGGGAGCACTACTTCCTGTACCGGCCCAATCAAACCTTGAGTAGTCGTCGAGAATGTGTCGACAGCGGCGGTAAAATGAATTGTGTCACCGGCGATCCGAAGAGTGAGCGACTCGTGTGTTGCATTGGTGGAGATCTCTTTGTGGGCGTCATGGTCGGATTGACTCTCTATGGCTGCGCTCCTGACAATCCGGTAAGCAACTGTGCCGGGTGCGTAGTTGAAGCTCCATGGCCCCTTGGTCGAGAGCCTTGGCACCGGTCGCGGTAGCGCTGGCATCGGTACACCGGTTTCCGGAGTGCGTGCATTGCTGCAGGCAGTCGAAGTAACCAGGAATAAATACGTACAGCTAACTATTGGGCGCATCGTCCTTCACTCTTCGTGTTGAGCTAGTGGCAAAGAAACAAAACAACCTCCGACGATCCTTCATCGGAGGTTGTCATGTCAGCGGCAAATGGTCTGTAAGCCGGGTTCTGTCGGCCTGCTCTCGCAGTCCGGACGATCATTTCTCTCCGAACATGGTCACCCATGCTCTCTAGCAGCCTACCCGCGGTGTCTTGATCGAGGTGGACGCCTCTCGCCGCATATTTGGCCTTGCTCCAGCCGGGGTTTGCCATGCCGCTCATGTTACCATGAGTGCGGTGGGCTCTTACCCCACCGTTTCACCCTTGCCACCTCGAAAGGTGGCGGTCTCTTCTCTGTGGCACTTTCCGTCACGAACAGCTCTCGCCATTCGCGCCCAGGGGTTACCTGGCAGCCTGTCCACTGGAGCCCGGACTTTCCTCGAATTGGTACGAATACCAATGCGCGATCGTCCGACCATTTACCTGACTCCAATATAATAAGACTCTCCAATGAGCGAGTCAGCAGTTCGTCGATTTAGTCTTTGGGATCCAGCCGGGAAAGGCCGCCGATGGCCGAAATGTGCAAAGCACCTCGGTGTACGGCAGAACGAGCTCCGTTCTGAAATATTGAAGCATTCCCTGACCGTCGTACGTGCTCCTGAATCTCACTGGAGACATTTTCATCATGGTCCTGACATGTCGCCCGAAACTCTGCGGCGAAGAATAATCCAGGTGATTTGCTACCCGGGCTACGGATAGCCCCGGATTCTCAAAAAGGCGTGCTGCCCGGATCAGTCTGGCGAGCGACAGATAGCGTTTCGGTGCCGGCAACCTGGCGCGGAAAAAACGGCTCATGAGAGTGCTCGGCAGGATGTTGAGGTGTCGCGCCAGCTGTCGAACAGTCGAAATCTTTGGCGACGGATCGAACATCAGCTCGAAAAAACGCCAGCAGTCTTTCGACACTCCGGGTAAATCGAGACTGATTTGCGTCAACGCCGATCTCTGCAGATCGCTCGAACCCTGCGACGCGAGCAAGTTTCTCAATGTCTGCCATCCAGCCGGCAATCTCGCATCGACGAGCGTTCGGATCCCGAGCTGTCCAAGAACGAGTGTCGTGTGCGGTGTGGAGTTCTGCGTCTCGGTCAGCAACGCCACGGCAGGGACTCGGGGGAATTCGCGCACCATTGCAGCTACCCGACTCGAGTTCTGAGGACCGTATCGCGTGACCGAGATCAATACGAGACTGGCTTTCTGCTCCCGCAGGTCCGAAAGGACTTCATCGAGCGATTCACGGTGAAGCGCGTCGCACAAGCCCTGTGCTGCGGCATCAACCCTGGAACGTTCGAGCGGGGTGAGAATTGTCGAGACGAGAGTACGGGCCTGGGTACGCTTTGTATCGGAGGGCATAGCATCCTCGAGAGTAAGGTGAAGTTCGCGAGGAAATTATTTTGATAGCGGCAGAACATCGTTGATCACGCGCGGCGGATGTAATCCGCGACTAAGGGGTTCGTCAGTCTACGCGCTCGAAATCAGCCGAGTGAGGAGAGGTGTGTCAGAAGGCACAGTGGGCAAAAGTACGGTATTCGTGAAACTCGTCAGCGCGCGCGAAAATTGACGAACAGGTCACCGCTCAAGAACCCGGATGATCTCGCTGGCGGCAACAAGACTGATAACTGGAACGCCGGCTGCTTCGATTGCCTGTCGACCACCCTCTTCGCGATCAACCAAGGCGAGGACGCCTGCTACCGTTCCGTTCTCGCGGCGAACAGCCTCGATGGCGCGCAGCGCCGAACCGCCTGTTGTGATGACGTCCTCTATCACAGCGACTCGGTCACCCTTTCTGAACGGCCCCTCGATTGTCTTTCCAGTCCCATGCCCCTTGGCTTCCTTTCGGACCGTGAATGCTCGCAGCGGATGGTCTGAATTCGCGCTGGCATAGCTGATCGCGTATGAAATAGGATCCGCGCCGAGCGTAAGCCCCCCAACCGCGTCGATGGTCCAGGCGGATTTGCGCAATTCAGAGAGCGCCAGCGGACCAATGACGGAAAGCCCCTCGGGACTCATCGTCGTCAGCCTCGCGTCGATGTAGTACTTCGACTGCTTCCCTGAAGCGAGCGTAAAATCTCCGCGTTTTGTGGAGCGCTCTGCCAACATCGTGGTGAGCACGGTGAGATCGGTCATGGTGCGGGAGGTTATGGATTCTTATGATTGGAGTCAATGAGCGCGCTTTCACAGATCGGATTCGATCATTGGACGGGTCTGGTCGGTTGGATCATCTCGCTCGCGACGGTGCTTGGTCTTGCTCTCATCCTTCGTCATGAGCGCCGGCAGGCTCGAAGTCTGGTCGAGCGGTCGAAGGAGCTGGAACGGCTCTCATCCGAGCTCCTGCGGGTGAACCGCATGAAGAGCGAATTCCTGGCAAACGTCTCGCACGAGCTCCGAACTCCGCTCAACGCAATTGTTGGCTTTGTCGATCTGTTGCGGGAAGGCGTGTATGGAGAGCTCGCTCCGCGGCAGGTCAAGCCGGTCGAGCGAATCGAGGCTTCGGCAAATCACCTTCGCCATCTCGTAGATCAGGTTCTCGATCTCGCGAAGATGGCTGCTGGTCGCCTGGAGATTCACACTGAAACAATCGACCTGCGCCCGTTCGTTCTCGATGTCGCGAGTGAGATCGAATCGCTCGTCAGCGAGAAGGATCTGAACCTCTCACTCGTGATGGGGGCAGCGCTACCACGCATCAGAACGGACCCGACTCACTTGCGGCAGATCCTGATGAATCTGTTGGGAAATGCGATTAAGTACACGAATGAGGGTGGGATCGTCATTCGCACCCGGCTCGTGGACACGCTTCCGGACAGCGGATCTTCCCCTGTAGACCGGAGCTCCTATCCGACGAATCCCTGGATAGGAATTCAGGTGATCGACACTGGAATTGGAATCGATCCTGCGGATCAGAGTCGAATCTTCGAGGAGTTCGAGCAGGTCGATGCCGGTCCGCGAGGCAATTCCGCGGAACGGGGTACTGGTCTGGGGCTCGCGATCACGCGCCGGCTTGCTGCGCTGATCGGTGGAATGGTGGAGCTCGAAAGCGAGCTGGGAAGAGGCTCGACGTTCACGCTCTGGCTCCCCGTCGATCCCGCGGACCTACCGGCTGCGCCTAAGTAACCCCTTGAACTTATCCAGCATTTTTGGCTGTTCAGGCGGGATGCTGGCTGCTTCCGCAAATGCATTTGCGAAAGCGATGACAGTCGGGAAGCGACTGGACGGCGCTCGCGAAAGTGCGCGCATTACTACAGCGTCCAGCTCAGGCGCGAAGCCAAACCCTCCTTCTCCCGCATCCTTGAGCGGGACCGGCGGCATCGTCAACAGCTGGGTGAACATCTCCCGTGGTGCCTTGGCGGTGTAGGGCAGACAGCGCGTCAGCAGGAAATACGCGATTGTGGCGAGACTGTACTGGTCGGCAGCCGCCGTAACGATCTCACCAGAGAGAGCTTCGGGAGCAATGTACATGAGCGTGCCGACAAAGAATCCTGCCCGAGTCAGACGCTCATCACTCGAAGCCTGCGTGTCGGTGGCAATTCCGAAATCGAGCAGCTTCACCCGCCTCGTCTTCGGATCGTACATCACGTTCTCGGGCTTCAGGTCCCGGTGCACGATGTTCGCGTCGTGAGCTGCCTGGACACCGGCGGCGATTTGTGAGACGATCGCGGCGACCTCGTCCTTGGGAAGAGGCGCATTCTGCTTGGCGTATCGCTCGAGAATCTCGCCCTCGGCCCATTCGATCGCGAGAAAATGGAGGCCGTCGTCAGCCTCGCCTATCTCGATCGTTTCGACCACATTGGGGTGCTTCACCCTCGTGCCGTAAGCCGCCTCTCGGAGAAAACGGGCGACAGCCGTCTTGTCCTGGCGCAGCTTCTCCCGTAGCACTTTGAGTGCTACGGTGCCATGATTCGGGTGCTCAGCCAGATATACGGCGGATGTGCCGCCTTCACCCACTTCTTTTTTGACGGTGTAGCCAGCTACAAGAGTGCCGACCATCTGTTCTCGAGACACGCCCGCGAAGCTAATAGAAACTAGGAAAACAGGATAGGGTATTAGTTGTTCATGTCGATTTCCATAAAGAACTATTTTGGTCTGCTTTTTAGCGGGATCGTCGTCATCACCGGCTGCAATTCGGGGTCGTCGCGTGCCCAGTCCGAGCCCAACCCGCGGGTATTGCCCCCGGTGGGGTCGCCGCCACCGGACGTAAGTGCGCTCTACCGGCAGATCGGATTACTGGCTGCGCCCAGTCCCGTCGCATTTGTCGGAAAGATTTCATCCTTCGCGAGCGCATCGCCCGATACGACCCTGGTCCTGGTGAGCATTTCCATCCCCAATCGCGCGCTCACATTCACTCGGGAAGGCGATCGCTATCGTGCTCCGTACGAGGTCAAGGTCACGCTCAATCGTGGTGATGTTGAGGCGGCGACCATCAACGCGATGGAGATAGTCCGCGTTGGATCTTTCCGAGAGATAAATCGGACGGATGAAAGCGTCATCTTTCAGCACTATTTCCACGTTCCGCCAGGCGCGTACACGATCTCCGCGATGATTCGTGACGTTGGCGGATCACGAGGCGCCACACAGCAGACCACCGTTACCGTCCCGGTGCTCCGGCCAGGCCGGCTCTCCACTCCGCTCCTGGTCTATGAGGCGGCGGGCAGATCTGCTCTCGACTCAGTACCGGGATTGCTGGCGAGCCCTCGTTCGAGCGCGGTTTTTGGCAGGGATAGCACAGTGGCCATCTACGTCGAAGCGTACGGCCAGGGAGCTCGGCTTCCGGTGGAATTCGTTGTGCGAAATGATAAAGGCGCTCAGCTCTGGCGCGACTCCGCGACGCTCGCGCGACGAGGTGGCCTGTTCAGCGGCATCGTAATGGTACCTATCTCGACTGTCGGGGTCGGGATCGCTCGCGTCTCGTTCACCCGGCGTGATAGTCCGGATACCGTGAACGCTCCACTGTTCGTGAGCTTTGGCGAAGACATTCCGCTCATGTCGTTCGAGGACATGCTCGGGTATCTGCGATTCTTCGCCGGCCCATCTCGTCTCAACGCCCTGCGAGATGCGCCCCTCGAAAAACGCGCTACGATGTGGGCGGAATTCCTCCGTGTCACGGATCCGATACCGGAGACGCCCATCAACGAGGAAATGCAGACCTATTTCAGCCGCATCCAGCTGGCGAATGCTCAGTTCAGGATGGACCGAAATCCGGGTTGGCTCTCCGACCGGGGAATGGTGTTCGTGGCGCTGGGAGATCCGGACCAGATCTTCGAGCGGAACGTAAATCAGGCGATGACGACCTCCCAGATATCGGGGTCGACGCGACTTCAGATCTGGCAGTACCGTCAGTTCAACTCTCAGCTCGTCTTCTACGAAGAAACCGGAAGATGGAGGCTGACCAGACCGAGCGAGACCGAATTCCTCGCCTTGAACGCACGCCGCCAAAGGTAGGAAGAACGTTTCAGCGGTCCTTCCCATAATTCACGCTTCGAGAAACGCTCTTGCGCTCCTGCTGAAACGAGGGCGTTTTATATTGACTGCATGAAAGCTCCCGAAAGCCCGCGACTATTCCTCATCGACGGGTATGCTCTCATCTATCGCGCTTTTTTCGCGCTCATTTCCCGGCCGCTCACCACGAGCAAAGGCGAGAATACTTCGGCGAGCTATGGCATCGCGACCTTTCTTCAACGCCTGATCACCAAGCACCAGCCGGAATATCTGGGTTGGGTACATGACTCCGGTCTCTCGTTCAGGCACGAGCGGTACCCTGCCTACAAAGCAACACGCGAAAAACTGACGGAGGAGCTCCAGTCGGACTTCGATCGCGGCATGGAGCGAATCCGCCAGCTACTCGATGCGTATCGGATCCCGATCATGACACTCCCGGGATATGAAGCCGATGATGTCATCGGGACGCTCGTTGCGAGGAGCGTCGAGGCTGGAGTGAATGTCGTCGTCGTCTCGGGCGACAAGGATTTCCAGCAGCTCGTGAAGCCGGGGGTCTGGCTGTTGAATCCCGGACGAGGTGGTCCGGCCAACGTCGAGGAGCACTGGGTCGGCGTTGAAAACGCCGAGGAACGACTCGGCGTCGCGCCTGAGTTCGTGACGGACTATCTGGCTCTCGTCGGCGACTCGTCGGACAACATACCGGGCGTACGCGGCATAGGCGACAAGACCGCCGCGGAGCTGGTAAAGCAGTATGGGCATCTCGAGGCAATTCTCGCCCATGCCGGCGAGCTGACGAAGAAGCGGCCTCGCGAAGCACTTCTGGAGCATGCCGATAACGCGCGTTTGTCGAAGGAATTGGTAACGATCAAGGACGATTTAACAGTTCCCTTCGACCTCGACTCGCTCAGGATAAAAACGCCGAACCACCAGCAACTTCGCGATCTCTTCATCGAGCTGGAGTTTCATGCGCTGGCGAAAGACATTGCCGGGCAGGCGCCAGTCGAGGAGAAGCTAAAGAAGCTGGTCAATTATGTGACGGTCGATACCGTCGAAGGCATGCAGCGCGCGGTGGAGCGAGCGCGGGAGGCGAAGGTGATATCGCTCGACACCGAAGCCATGCTCGACACAGACAGTCCACAACTGGTCGACCCGCTACGGTCTTCTTTGATCTCGATCTCGATCGGAGTAGGCGAAGGAGAGGCGTACTACTTTCCATTCCGACACAGGTTGCCGAGGAGCGAGCAGGGCGAGCTGCTCGTCGATGCTCCTGGAGATCGCTCGGCGACGGATGCGCCGGTTGACCGCGGTCTAATTCGAGGTGGAGACGAGCGCTTCCCCGGAGGCCCGGCCAGGAAAAAGAAATCCAACGGCGATTCGGCAAGCATCGCTGCCAGAATGCAGAGGGAAACCCGACCGACGAGCGTGCGCAATCTTCCGGATCTCACATCGCTCGAAATGAAACCGTTGCGAGATCTTATCGAAGATCCAGCAGTCCGGAAAACAGGTCACAATGCGAAGTACGATCTGTTGCTGCTGCGCTCGATGGGTGTACACCTGGCCGGGCTGGATTTCGATACGATGCTCGCGAGTTACGTCCTCGATCCGGGCCGGCGCTCTCATGGCCTCGACGTTCTGGCGCTCGAATTCCTCGATCACACGATGACGTCTTATGCGGATCTGTGCGGCAGGGGCCGTACGGCAATCCCGTTCGACGAGTGTCCGGTTGAAGCGGCTCGAGACTATTCGTCCGAAGAAGCCGACATGGCCTTACGCCTCCGCAAGATATTCGAGCCCCAGCTCGAGACGTACGAGCTGACGCGACTGCTGGACGGAGTCGAGATCCCTCTCGTCAATGTGCTCGCCGAGATGGAGTGGACGGGAATTGCAATCGACCTGCCGTGGTTCGCATCGCTGAAGCAGCGATTTCAGGCTGAGCGCGAAGCGGTCGAGAAGCAGATCTATCAAACCGCTGGAACTGAGTTCAACATCAACTCAAATCCCCAGCTGCGAGAGATATTGTTCGAGAAGTTGAATCTCCCCGTGCTGAAGAGAACGAGCACTGGTCCTTCGACCGATGCAAGCGTTCTCACCGAGCTCGCCGAGGAAGGCCACGCACTCCCGACGCTGCTCATGGAGTATCGGGAGCTGTCAAAGCTCGAGAGCACCTACCTGGATGCGCTGCCCCGGCTGGTGAATCCCAAAACAGGGCGACTCCACACGTCGTATAACCAGACCGTTGCGTCGACCGGGCGTCTCTCATCCAGTGATCCAAACCTCCAGAATATTCCCATACGGCGAGAGCTTGGTCGTGACATTCGCCGCGGATTCATCCCGCGCAAAGGATCGCAGCTGCTGGCTGCGGATTATTCGCAGATCGAGCTCCGACTCCTTGCTCACCTGTCGCGTGATCCCGCGTTTGTGGAAGCCTTCCAGGCCGGCGGAGACATCCATCGGCAGACCGCTGCGCTGATCTTCGATGTGCCGGTGGCGGATGTGACCGGAACAATGCGCAGTCGCGCAAAGACGATCAATTTTGCCACTATCTACGGTCAGGGACCGCATGCTCTCTCTCGCCAACTGGGCATCGAACACGCCGAGGCGAAGGAATTCATCGCCCGCTACTTCGAGCGCTTTCAGGGTGTGCGAAACTACCTTGACGCCATGGTGGCTTTCGCGCGGGAGAACGGGTACGTGCAAACGATCTTTGGCCGGCGGCGCTACATCCCGGAATTGCGCGAACGGAACTTCAATATTCGCGCGTTCGGAGAACGAACTGCGGCCAACTCTCCCATTCAGGGATCAGCGGCCGATCTGATCAAGATCGCGATGATCAGAATCGACGACACATTCAGGTCAAAGGAGCTCGGCAGTAAAATGCTCTTGCAGGTGCACGACGAGCTCGTTTTCGAGGTCCTGCCTGAAGAATTGGATCAGGTGCAGGAGCTCGTAAAATACGAGATGGAACACGCCGCCCAGTTATCGGTCCCACTTGTGGTAGATCTCGGGGTGGGGAAAAACTGGCTCGATACGAAACTGCCGTGAGCTAGTAGCGACGCGGATGCTGCTCGAAGGCGGCCCAATACGCGCCGCTGAGCAACCCCGCGAGATACAAGGCGCTGATCCAGAAGGAATGCATGATCGCTCCTACGATCGCGAGGTGTATGGCATAGGTGACAAGGACCAGACCGAGGCCGAACATTATGGTCAGCATCGCGGGCTGATCGGCATCGGTACTTCGTTTGACTGCCATGTTTCGTGCGATTCTCACTGGCATCTGGTGAGTGAGACGACCCCACCATGCAGCAATCGTGATGAGCCTTTCACCGACGGCGCCGTCTGCCTTGCCGGGCATCGTTGGTTCTGCCTGCGGAAGACCGGCTTCCTCCGATACGCTGCGGAGTCGCCTGGTTATTTCCTCTGTGAGAACGGCATGGTCCTCATTCGGCCATGAGTCCATTTCGATCGCGTCTCCAATACGTGCTCCGACAACCGTACCCGGTGTTCCCTTGTCTTCGAAGACCAGCCCGATAGGCAGAATTCTGATATTTCTGATTGATAGATCGTCCCGCGCCTGAAGCGCGAGTCTTGCCAGTCCGGTCTTGAGCGGTTCGAGTCCCGTCTCATTGTGGCTCTTGCCCTCGGGGAAAATGAGCACTGCTCCCTTCTGCTCGAGAAGATTCAGAATCTCATGGAACGCTCCAGCATTGCGTGAACGGTCGATGGGAGATCCCTTCGATTTTTTCGCTTCATCACTGGCTCGACGAAGTGGTACGACGCCAATGATCTTGAACAACAGCGCAATGATTGGATTGTCCGTGAGAGTAGCCTTCGCCGTCATTGCGATTCTCCGGGGCATGACCCATCCGACAATCAGCGAATCCACAAGAGCATTCTGATGGTTCACCGCGATGAGAAGCGGCGCACCGACAGGGATCTTCTCCTGCCCGACCACGCGAATGTCGCGGTAGAACCAGTGGATCGCGATTCCAGTGATCCACTTCAGGGCAGCGTAGATCATTTCGCGCGCACCGGTGGCGTGAAATTGTTCGGAACACCGCGCAGCATCCAGAGCGCGAGCACCATCCCAATCGCGACTGTCACCACACCTGCGCGGTAAGCGAACCCGAGCCCCATCGATGGCGTGAGGCCATCCACCGCGAGTGCCCAGACGAATGGCCCTACCACCGCCGCAGCCCTCGACGAAAGAACCATCAGGCTGAAGAAGCGGCCGGCCTCGATATCGGGGACCAGGCTGAGAAGCAGAGGCCGCTCCGCGGTAGAGACTCCTCCATAGATAAAACCGATGCACGCGCCCACGACCCAGAACGCTGTTCTCGAGGGAGCGAAGATCATCGAGAGAAGGAGTAGAATCCATCCCGCGAGAACCCAGGTGAGCGTCCTCTTCGGTCCAAACCGGTCGACGAGCCTACCAATGAAATAACTGCCGATAACAGCCGGAACCGTAAGGATTACGAAAAGCGTTACCTCGGAGCCCTTCACGAACCCCATCGCGAAAATCGCGTAGAGAGCCATGTTCGTGATGATCGTTCCCATCGCGTCCTGATAGAGAAATGATGTGAGGATGAATCTGAGAGTTCCTGGATATCGCCTTGCCTCCTGGACCGTCTGCCGGACGTCGCGGAATGCTTCACGCCATGCCACGTGCCTCTTCCCTTGAATTGCGTTGTGATCCCGGCAGAAGAAAAACAGCGGCAGGGAGAAGAGCAGAAACAGGATGGCCGTCGGGACGAATGTGGAAACACGGCCACCGTGCGTGGTGAAAGGCACGACAGTTCGCAGGAAGTTGACGACCCGGTCCGGAATCGTTCCGAGTATCGGCATCTGTCCGGTGAAAAATGGAAAGGTCAATACAACGCCTGTTATCGATCCGACATACCCAAGTGCCGCGCCCATTCCGGATAGCCGGCCGCGGTGATCGACAGGCACCAGCTCCGGCATCATCGCATTGTAGAAAGGCTGTGCCCCCTGGTACGCGTAGTTCGCGATCGTGAATGCCGCGAGCACTCCAAAGAGCGCGACGCCTGGCGATATGAGTTGAAGCGACGTTGTCGCTGTCACTCCTTCTCCGATCAGCGGCAGACCAATCTGGCCGAGCACAGCCATTACAATGGTTGCGAGGCACGCGAGAAGAGTGAAGCCGACTACCCACGGCTTGCGTCTCTGTGTTGCGTCGGAAATCGTACCAAAAACTGGGATCGATACCACCACGAGCGCCGATGCGATTCCGTTTACTACTGCGTAGAGCGTGTTAGAGTGATGCAGATCCGCGACGAGCCACGCTGCAAAATAGAGCGTGGTAATGTTCATGGAGAATACCGTGTTGGCGAAATCGTACAGCGCCCAGCTGACCCTCTCGCGGAATGGTGCGAGCGGAGGATTCAGGTCGCCCGAAGCGGTGACGCTGAAAGTGCCGGTGGACCCTTCATTGCTGCTCATCGGACTCCGTATTGCCGATTCCATTCGTTAGCCCCTCGTGCTGTGGCGTCACGCGTGTACTCTACACCGTCCTTGCCATCGCTCAAATACGTATGGTGACGTAGCAATAGGGTACGTACTCTCGACGCTGAACCAAGTGGCGGTCAAATTACCTGTATGACGCCTCGCGTGACGCTGTTGTGGGTATCGCTCTTTCTTCCCCTTGCTTTGATGGGGTGCCGGGACCGGGAACGCGAAGGAGCCGACTCTGCTCGAGGAACGTCACCCGTTCTTCCATCCCAACCTGCGGTCAACACGAACTGGAATCCGGATGCCGGTCCGGTGATGATCACATCCGTGGGCGGCAGCTCCGACAGCATTGCGGTCGTACTCCCAGAAGCAACCGACAGCACAATCGCAACTCTGCAGGGTCTCAGTCCGCCGATCTCGGGGCTCGCATTCGACTTGTTCGGAAGAGGAGGAAAAGTGGGGTCGGCCATCACGGTGGCGCCGCTCCCACCAGTTGATCCGAAACAGGAATGCGATTCCTGGCCGTTGGCAAAGCTGCAGTCTCCACGCGCAAACTGGCGAGTCGGATTTGCGAGCGGTCACGTTCACGCGATCAAGATCGACTCGATTGAAGCAATGTCGAGTACTGATTCGGCGGCGCTCGCCGCATCGCTGGCGCAAACAGCGGCAACACTGCCCGTCGCCTCTGATCCGACGTTCAGAGGACTTCCGTTCAGGGTGCGTTCAGCCTACACGTTTCGCCTCGATTCCGTAGACGTAGTGGTAGCAGATGTAGTTCGAAGCGTGAATGAAGAGGCGACTCCGAAACTCGAGCACATGCTGATCATCGGTGAAAGACCGGCAAGAACGAGCGGCAAATACACCGTCGGTTATTACAGCAGGACCGCCGGTGCTGAGGAATCCACACAGGCGACAGAAGTTCTGACGGCAGTGCAGATAGGAGCGTCAAAGCGTCCCGCAATCGTCGTCAACGTCGAGTACGACGATGGTGGGAAGCTGGGGTTTATCGAGCGCGCCGGTCCTGGAGAATGGCGTGCTACGTGGAGGAGTGCGTACACGGATTGTTGATACTCCGGTTCTGAATACCGGCTACAGTCCCGTGGGCGCATTCACAAAAGTCGAAGAGATCCGATACTTGTCGGCGAGATGCTGCGCCAGCGCGATGACACCGAGTGTTTCGGTTGCATAATGTCCGGCGTAGATGATGACCATTTCGTTCTCCTCGGCGTGGATGGCAGTCCAGTGCGCTCCCTCGCCAACAATTAACGTGTCGATTCTTATCTCGGCCGCCTCCCTCAGAGTATCGGCCGATGTGCCGGCGCCAGTGCAAATTGCCCATCGTTTTGTGCGTCGGCTTTTTTCAGCAAGCGTTGTCCGCACTCCACTGCCGTACTTGCTCGCGAAACCGCGCGCCCGCTCCGCGATTGCTGCAGTGTCTATGTCGCACTCGCCGCTCACCCCGATGAAAATTCCTTCGTGCCGGGAAAAAGTCCCGGTCGGCAGCAACCCGAGTTCCCTGGCCAGCAAAACGTTGTTGCCCAGCGTCGGATGACGGTCGAGTGGCAAGTGCGAAGAATAGACGGCGATGTCGTTTTCGAGCAGGACTCGCAGCCTCCTGTACGTGGGACCTCTGATTGCCTCGGCTCCGCCCCAAAACATCCCATGATGCACCATCAAAAGGTTAGCGTGAGCAGCGATAGCGCCCTCGATAGCCCGGGTTGAAAAGTCCACAGCAGCGGCAATTCCCGTAATCGCGGATCGATTCTCCAGTTCGAGCCCGTTCACGGCATTCGGATAATCAGGTGTCGCGGCCGTCTCTAGCAGCTCATCCGTGTATTCAGCCAGCTCGTGAATTGTCGTCATTTAGGCGTGCACATTTGTGTGGAGAACCAGCTTCCCACGCATGTAACCACCTGTGGGACAAGGAGTTAGATCTAAGGTTAATAACCCTGTTGATTAGTCAGGAACTCCTATGCGCTCGAGCAGCCTCTCGAGGTCATCCGAAGAATAAAAGTGGACTGTGAGAGTGCCGCGATTGCCTGCCCCGACCTTTAAGACTGTGTCCGTTTGGAGAAACCGTCTAAGGCGATCCTCGATCCCTCGCGCCTCGGGCGATTGCCGGTCAACGGTTCTCGGTCGACCAGCCTTCTTTCCGTTACGGGGGGCGATCATGTCGCGGAGCCGTCGCTCGATATCCCGAACTGTCAGGCCCTCTTTGACGATTTCCTGTGCAAGGCTCGTGATCTTGGCGGAATCCTCGAGGCCAAGGAGAACCTTCGCATGCCCCATCGACAGATGGCCTTCCTGGAGAAGCGTTCTTACCGCTTCCGGCAGCTGAAGAAGACGCAGCATGTTGGCGATTGTCGTTCTGTCCTTCCCCACCGTTTCGGCGATCTGCTGTTGCGTCATTCCGAAATCTTTCGATAGCCGGTGGTAGCCCTCCCCTTCCTCGATCGGATTGAGATCGGCGCGCTGAAGATTTTCGACCAGCGCGAGGGTCAACAACGTTCTGTCGTTGATCTCCTTGATGATTGCCGGGATCTCTTTCCAGCCGAGCATCGTCGCAGCGCGCAAGCGGCGCTCACCCGCGATTACCTCGAATCCATCTTTCCCTGGCCGTCGGCGCACAGTAATCGGCTGAAGAAGTCCGCTCGCCTTCAGACTTTCGTGGAGCTCTCCAAGTTCATCGGCGTTGAACTCGCGACGCGGCTGAAAGGGATTGGGACCAATTTGCCCGATGGGAATTGATCGGAGGGTCCCGTCATCGCTCGATGACAATCCGGTGGCGCTTCCCAGAAGAGCTTCGAGTCCTCTGCCCAACCGGCGTGGAGTTTTCTCAGCGGCCACCGTCGTCTCCCTGTGCTGTGCGTTCGATTAATTCCTTCGCGACGTTCATGTACGCCTGCGCTCCTACTGACGCGACATCATATAGAATGATTGGCTTTCCAAAGCTTGGCGCCTCAGCCAACCGCACATTCCTTGGCACGACGTTGGTGAAAACTTTCGGTCCGAAATACTCTCTCGCATCATCCGCCACCTGCTTGGAGAGATTGAGGCGGGAATCGTACATAGTGAGCAACACCCCATCGATTCCCAGTTTTTCATTGGCACTGTGCTGCACTCGGTGCACAGTGTTCAGGAGCTGAGAGAGTCCCTCGAGTGCGTAATATTCGCACTGTAGAGGGATGAGGAGTGCGTCGGCAGCCACGAGCATGTTGATCGTGATTAGCCCGAGCGAGGGCGGACAGTCGATGATTACGTACTCGTAATCGCTCCGTAATGACTCGACCGCTTTCCGCATCACGAGATCGCGATCGCCTCTATCAATCAGCTCCACCTCCGCTGCTGCGAGGTCAGGAGTTGCGGCGATCACATCGAGTTTCTCGAACTGGACGGATGTCTGCCGGGAAGATCTCAAGTCGGAGTTCCCGACGAGAACATCGTACAGTGAGAACGGAAGGTTTTCCTTCACGAGTCCGACGCCACTAGTCGCGTTGCCCTGGGGGTCGGCGTCGACGAGAAGAGTGCGCTGCTCTGCGGCGGCTAGACTGGCAGCAAGGTTTACCGCTGTCGTCGTCTTCCCGACTCCGCCCTTCTGATTTGCAATTGCGATGACTCGCGCCACTGGATCCCGGTAAGGGTTATGGCGCCTAATTTATCCCCGGGTGTAGCTGGTTTCCACGTGGAACGCTAAATCCGATGTTCCACGTGGAAATCAGCTCTACTGTCCCGCGATGAACTTCCAGCGAGTGCTAACCTCAACAGAGAGAATCTCCTCGCCAGGATTAATCGGAGTATCAGCCTGAGCCATCCCGCCAGCAACTGCGCGTTGCATCATCGGCTGCGGAGGCCGAGGAGAATAAGAGCTCACATTGATCTCGAGCAGACTACCCAAGGTTCCGCGCGCAGCGCGAGCCGCCGCGTCAGCGTCGGCTCGTGCCTTCTCGATTGCCGCGGCGATTGCGCTTCTCCGGGCTGCCTCAGTATTCGAGGCGTAGAACTGGAGCGACGAAATCGAATTAGCGCCGTGGGCGAGTGCCGCGTCGATCACAGGGCCTACCTGGGTCAGCTTCCGGACATCGACCAGGATCGTGTTCGTCACGTTATAGCCTATGATCACGGGCTCCTTCCCTTGGTCAAATCGCTGCTCAGGATAGACATTGTAGCCGACGGTCGAGAACTGGTCGTTCGTCAGACCCAGCGAACGAAGGGCTGCCAAGACAGCCTGCTGCTTGTTTGCATTCTCGGCCGCGGCAACGGCAGCGGTTGCGGCTCGCGTCTGAACACTCACCTGAATGGTCGCCCGGTCGGGGGAGACTTTCACTTCCCCTCGGCCCGTGACCGCAATCTGTGGAACCGGATCATTTGGCGCCCGACTGTCCTGCGAATGTAGTGTTAGTGGCGCCACAATAGCCACCAAAGCCAACCAATATGTGATTTTCACGCGGATATTCCCGGAAAAAGTGTAGTGGTGAACAGCATTAGGACGTCTCAACCGACTCGGGGTGCACATTGCTGAGCTGCAACGAAAACACGGGTTCGATCTCATGGATCTGGCTCAAATTCATGCCGATGATCTCTTCCGCCTCAGTGCGCAGGAACATGTTCGCGAATTTTGCGCCCCAAACGATTTCGTCTGCCTCATAGGATGACCGTGAATGAACGGGCTGCGAAATGGTTTCATCGGTCGCGATCAGCAGGACCAGGAACTCCGCGTCTGCTTCCCTCAGATCTGTGTGGGTGAGGTTCCACATCGGACTGGTGGGATCTATCGGGTGAACAATGGTCCAGCTAAGAGGAAAGAAAACGACCCTGTTCCGCTCGAGACTCAACTCGTAAAACTTCCGCACCGTCGATTCACCCACACGCTCGATCTTGGTGAGGATTACCTGGACCTGCACATCAATGAGCTGGCTGCTTCTCGCGTTCGCGATGCGAAATTCGAGGGCTGTCTTCCCGCGATAGGGTGCGACGATCGCGTTCCGGCTATAGATGATTTTTGCCGACGGCCGCGAAAACCGGGCGAATACCACTCCGGTGGCCAATGCAACTCCAACGATGTTGAGCAGCGCTTCAATCGTCACCAACGTGTTCGCCGTCGTTCCAATCGGGACGATGTTTCCGTAACCGATCGTCGCGAAGGTGTCGACGCTGAAGAAGAACGCCTTCATGAAAGGCTGGTTCGCGAATTGTCCGGTAGCTGACTGAAGTGCAGCTGGTCCGAGGGCCAGATATGCGAGTGCAAAGAGTCCGTTGATGCCGATGTAGATTCCGGTGACAAACGCAAGGAACTTTGGCCAGGAGATGGTGAGCAGCCAGTGATACAGGCCCATCGACGACAGAGGGTTGAGACCCTCAAGAACAACATTGAAACTTCCGTCGCGATTCAGCAGTCGCCGGCGAGTACCCTTTGCAACCTCGGCGCCGAAGCCGAGGTCCTTAAATTCTTCGTTCACCGCTGTTGAAGATGTTGCGGTCGTGTCGAGTGTCGGAGTGGTCATGTTGGACCGCGTCTTATCGGGGAGCGAGGACCGACATTCAAAAAATGGCCTCCTATATAGGCTAAAGCTACATTCGTCCGATGAAAATCCCAGACACGTCGATTGGTCGTGCTACTCTGCTGATCGTGGTATCCGCGATCAGCTTCGGCTCGATTTCCGTTCTGACCGTTCTGACCACGACCGCCGGTGTTCCTCTCCTGACCACTATGGCCTGGCGGTATGTGCTGGCCGCGGCGCTTCTCGCCACGGTTGCACACGTACGAGAAATCCGCTCGATTCCGAGGCGGCGCATCGGTCAGCTGCTGCTGATAGGCGGATGCGGCCAGGCCCTGATCACCTATGTGAGTCTCCGCGCGCTCGACTTCATTCCAGTCGGCCCACTAGCTTTTCTGTTCTACACCTATCCTGCGTGGGTAGCTCTCCTTGCTGCGATCCGAAAGACGGAGAGACTCACGTCGATTCGTATCTTCGCTCTGGTGTTGGCTCTCATTGGAGTGACCATCATGGTCGGGATGCCTACAGAAAAACTCAATCCAGTCGGTGTGGTGCTCGCCATCGCATCGGCGTTGCTTTACTCAGCGTATCTGCCGGCGCTCGAGCATGTGCAGGAAGGCGTACCTCCTTTACTCGCCACGTTTCTGCTGATCGCCGGCGCAGCCATTTCATTCGTCGTGGCAGCGATAATCACGGGCGAGCTTTTTCTTCCGACGGAGAGCGCTGTCTGGGCAAACATCTTCCTGCTGGCGTTCGTGTCGACTGTGATTGCGTTCTCGACACTCATCATGGGCTTGTCCGTGCTGGGTCCGGTGAGAACCTCCATCATCGCGACGGTCGAGCCCTTTTTCACCGCAATACTCGGCGTGATCGTGCTCCGCAATCAATTCAGCGTTTCAACGCTCGCGGGCGGTGTTCTCATCGCAGCAGCGATTCTGGTGATCGAGTGGAGCTCTACCCAGGTAAGGATTACAGCGTAGCGGCGACGCGTCTTCGACGCTCAATCTCAATTACGAGATTCTGCAGATCACTGGGGCTCACGCCCGGGATTCGCGAAGCCTGGGCGAGCGAGTGAGGCTTGAGATTCGAAAGCTTCTGACGTGCTTCGAATGAGAGCGACTGCATTTCGCCATAATCAAGAGCGGGGTCCAGGGAAAAATCCCCCATCCGCCGCATACGGCCTGCCTGTACCCGCTCACGCTCGAAATAGCCGGCGTACTTGATTTCCAGATCTGCGGTAACGAGCGCTTCGCTATCCAGCTCTGCGCCCAACCCCACCGCGCTGAAAAGTGTCTGAAGCGAAATCTCCGGACGCCGAGCCACCTCGACGATCTTCACAGCATGCGCAAGCAGAGCGCTGTCAGCAGCGGAAAGAGCACCTGCTACTTCTTCGGGCCGTATGCTGCTGGTCTCTGCGAGGTGGAGAGCAGAGTCCTCGTGATCCAGTCGCCTCTTGATCGAACCTTCCTCGAATTCCGAGTAGATCCCGAGCCCGATGCCAATCGCGCCGAGACGTCTGAGTGCGTTATCCTGACGCACCGTGAGTCTGAACTCGGAACGAGACGTGAAGAGTCTGTATGGCTCATCCACCCCGCGGGTGACCAGGTCATCGACCAGCACGCCGATATACGATGTCTCCCTACCAAGCACGACCGGTGGTCTCCGCTGCGTCGAGAGCGCGGCGTTCATTCCTGCGACCAGGCCCTGGCCTGCGGCTTCCTCGTATCCGGTGGTGCCGTTGATCTGGCCGGCGAAATAGAGCCCCGGGACAGACTTCACCTGCAGCGATGCATCGAGCTGAGTAGGCGGATAGTAGTCGTATTCGATCGCATAGCCGGCACGATTCATTTTCGCATTCGACAACCCAGGCACCGATCGCAGAATCTCGAGCTGCACCACGGCGGGCAAGGAAGTCGACAAGCCATTGACGTACAGCTCAGATGTGTCGTGTCCTTCGGGTTCGAGAAAGAGCTGGTGTCGCTCCGCTGCGGGGAACTTTACGATTTTGTCCTCGACCGAAGGACAGTACCGCGGACCACGCGACGAGATTGCGCCGCCGTACATTGCTGACTTGGCGATGTTGTCCTTGATGATTCTCTTTCCATCCGCTTCGAGGAATGTGATCCAGCAAGGCATCTGATCGGGGTGTCGCGTCGAGGAACCATCGCGGCGCTTTTCCGGCCAGAAGTGAGACCAGGAATAGTCGAACTGCTCGATCTCGCTCTCCTGAATCGCCAATGCCGAGTAGTCAACAGATCGACCGTCGATTCGAGGAGGCGTTCCAGTCTTGAAACGGGCTACCGAGAGCCCGGCCTGCTCAAGCTGCTCGGCGAGGTGCGTGGTTGCGTTCTCTCCCGCTCGCCCTCCGGAGATGCGGGTCTCCGTTCCGATATGAATTCGTCCGCGCAGGAATGTGCCGGTCGTTATTACGACGCTCTTGGCGGCGAACCTCCGGCCCTCCAAAGTCTCGACACCGAGCACCCGTCGTTCGTCGGGATCGAGTACCAGGCGGGCAACAGTTCCCTGCACGGTCTGGAGATTGGGCTGCTGCTCGAGCAGGGATCTGACGGCGCGTCGGTAGAGACCGCGGTCACATTGCGCACGTGGAGCCCAGACGGCCGGCCCTTTGCTGCGGTTCAGCATCCGAAACTGAATCATGGCGAGATCGGTTGCTCTGCCCATGATTCCACCGAGGGCATCTACTTCGCGGACTACTGTCCCCTTTGCGACGCCGCCAATCGCCGGGTTGCACGACATCTGCCCAATGGTCTCGAGCGCACTGGTGATCAACCCTACCCGAGCGCCAAGCCGGGCGGCCGCAACGGCTGCTTCGGTTCCAGCGTGGCCGGCTCCTATGACTACAACGTCAAATTCAGTTTCAAAGTCCGGCGATTGCGACATACATTAAAGATAAAGGGAGCCCGTCTCGTTGCAGTTAGTCTCTTGTCGAACCTAATTAATGCCTCTCGAGCTCACTCATGATCGCGCGGTAGTTCTCATCAGGCAGACCGCATTCGAACGTGCCGGACTGACGCGTACCGCAATCGACGAGCGATACAATCTTACCGATCAGGAGTTCCGGGTCGAAGAGGGGCTCATCGCACTGGGGCCGCTGCCATCGGATGATCTTCTACCGGCCCTGATCGAGGATCTCGAGGCGAGTGGTCTCACCTACTTTGACGATTTCTTCGAGCTGAGCGGAAACTGGCCCGACTGGCTTTTTCTCTATGCGCGTGGAGCGAAACGGCGAGGAACCTAGAGGCGCTGTTCCACTACCGCCCATTCCTCCACAAACGCGACTCCATCTTCGATTCGGTCGATGACTACTTCGGCCCCGGCCATAAGCGGCTTCGTACTGAGCCCGCGCGCCGGAATTTTGACTTCGCCACCAAAGTACTCGTATGCAATCTGCCCTGGCGCTGACTCAGAAATGTCCTGTGTGACGACAGCAAACTGACCTTGAATCTCCTCTTCCGCACCAACTGATGCCGAGTTGCCGCGTAAGGCCCATCTCGCGATCAGCGTTATCATCCCGCTGATCGCGAGACCGCCGGTGGCAATCGCGATCAGGAGGATGCCCCATATCGGCAGTCGCGTACGTGATGCGAGTGGATACCCAACAGCGCCGAAGCCGACCGCGAACGCGGCCACGGCCGGCAGATTGAAGAATGCCGACGGCGCGCGCGACCGATTCCGGCGAGTGTGCTCCATGCCATTGAGCATCGCCAGTACGGCCAATACCAGGCCGGCAATGAACGCAACAAGAAAGACTATCGGAAGAATCGTCACAGGCTCGGGGCAGTGCTCGGGGTCAAATCAGCGAAGGCTTCGGCAAAGAATTCACCTACTCGGTATTCAGCATAATAAAACGGACGCCATGGCCGAGAGCCAGATATAAAGCCGGCGTGCCCGCCCTTGTCGACAAACTCGAGCCGAAGAGCGGGGTTTCGCTGCGCCACTTCACGCACCTCGGCGAGGACTTCAGGCGGCAACATTGGATCATCGACCGCACTTAATAGTAGCGTTCGGAGTCTAATACCTTTTAGCCAGCCGAGCGAGCTCGAACGTTGATAATAGTCCTGCGCGTCGCGAAACCCGTGCAGCGGACCTGTGATCACGTCGTCGAAATCTTCCAGCGTCCGCAGACCGGAGATCCTTTCCGCTGGAGCAAGGTCAGGAAAGAGAACCGACTTTTCCCTGGCTTTGCGGCGCAGTGAGCTGAGAAAGAAGCGCTGGTACAATCTCGAAAACCCCCGGTTGACCCTCTTTGAGGAGCGGGCGAGATCGAAGGGGACCGAGATTGCCGCGGCAGCTCGCAACCGGGAAGGCAGATCATCGCCCCTCTCCCCGAGGAACTTGAGCAGCACATTACCGCCAAGCGATACCCCAGCGATAGCGAGCGGAGAAGCCGGAAACTCCCGCGAGATCCGCTCCAGGACGAAAGATGTGTCCGTCGTTTCGCCGGAATGGTAGAAGCGGCGGGTACGGTTTAGCTCTGAGCCGCAGGAGCGGAATATTAGGAGGTCGGCGCCCCATCCCCGCCTGGCCGCTTCGTTGAGGAGTCCCTGCGCGTAATGAGACCGAACGCTCCCTTCCAGTCCGTGCAGAAGCAAGAGCCGGGGCCGGCCGGCAGCCGCCGGCAAACGGTGAACCTCTACGAAATCGCCGTCCGGGGTGTCCCAGCGCTCCGCAACAGTAGCGGCGGCCTGCTGTCGTCGAAACAGCTTCCCCCACAGGGTTTGCAAATGACCGCCGGGAATCCACCAGGCCGGTGAATAGATTATGTCGTCGCTCATGGGGCAGGTATCGGATCCAGCTTCATCAATTCACATCCCGAGAGATCAGGTCGACGTTGGAAGTGCAGATTTTTGGAGTAAAGAAAAGCGCGGATACGCGCAAAGCTCTTCGTTTTTTCTCCGAGCGAAGGATACGAACTCATTTCGTCGATCTGATGGAACGACCGGCGTCACTGGGTGAACTTCGGCGATTTGCACAGAAATTTGGCGTCGTGGCGCTCGTTGATCGAGAATCGAAGCGCTTCGACGAGCTGGGACTTCGGTATTCGCAACTTTCGGACGACCGCTGGCTGGAAAAGCTCTCGGAGGAGCCGCTGCTGCTCCGGATCCCCCTTGTCCGTAACGCGAACAAGCTCGCCGTTGGGGCGGATGAAGCGGCCTGGAAAAGCTGGATGCAGCCGTAAGTCCCTGAAATCGCTTGTGGGCGTGAGCCCGGCTCAGCGATATTCCAGCTTCGTTCCCTCCTCTCCTGCAATCTGCTCAAACAACCCCACGAACAGTGACCTACCGCGTTCTCGTCACCGATGAGATCGACGCCGAAGGCGTAGCGCTTCTTTCGGCGGAGCCGCTTATCGCCGTAGATGAAGTGCCGACACTGCCGAAGGAGGAGCTACTAGCGCGGATCGGCGACTATGACGCGATCGTGGGCCGCAGCGCAACGCGGATCTCAACAGACGTCCTGGAAAAAGGCCGAAAGCTGAAGGTAGTTGGCCGCGCCGGCGTCGGCGTGGACAATATCGCCCTCGATACCGCGACGGCGCTGGGGGTGGCTGTCATCAATGCGCCAGCCGGCAACACCATCGCGGTGGTGGAATTGTTCTTCGGCGCGATGATCTCGCTCCTCCGGCACCTTTCGCGAGCCGATACATCCATGCATGCGGGAAAGTGGGAGCGGTCGTCCCTGCTCGGCTCCGAGCTCAAAGGAAGAACGCTCGGAATTGTCGGGCTGGGACGGATTGGAGGAGAGGTTGCGACGCGTGCTCGAGCGTTCGGAATGAACGTCATCGCATACGACCCATATATCTCAAAGTCCCGATTCGAAGCATTGCGGGTTCAGGAGATGGAGTCGCTCGATGATCTGCTCGATCAATCCAACGTCCTCACTCTCCATACGCCTCTGACGGACGAAACCACCGGGATGATCGCCAAGCGGGAAATCGCACGGCTCCCCCGGCAGGCGATCGTAGTGAACATGGCCCGCGGCGGAATCGTCGACGAAAAGGCTTTGCTCGACGCACTGAGCAGCAAGCGCCTGTCTGGCGCGGTCGTCGATGCGTACGAGAAAGAGCCTCTGGCGCCCGACCATCCGCTGCGCACGCTCCAGAACATCCTTCTGACTCCTCATATCGGTGCGTCAACCACGGAAGCACAGCGTAACGTCGCCGTGGATGTCTGCATCGCCGTGCGGGATGCGCTGCTCAGCGGAGAGCTGTCGCGCTCGATCAACGTCGCCGATGTCGGTGGCGAATGGTCCGAAGTGGAGCCGGCGCTCACTCTGGCGCGGCGTGCCGCGGCAGTAGGCAGAGCGATACTGGCAACTCAGGGGACGCGGGCGGTTCAGCGAATAGATCTTCGCGCGGGTTCCGCGCTGGCTGGAGCAAAGAGTGCGCTGCTGGCATCGGCCGCGCGTGGCCTGCTCGAAGGAACGGTGGAACAGGAACGCCTCAATCTCATAAACGCCCGGGCGATAGCCGAAGCAAGAGGAATAGATCTTTCGACTACCGAAACTCCGGCGCAGGAGAATCCTTACGCGGTCGAAGTGAGACTGAGCGGTGGAATGCAGGAGATAGCAATCGCCGGAACAGCGCAACCAGGTGGGGCAGGCCGACTCACCCGGATCGGCGCGTTTCATGTCGATATCCAGCCGCGCGACACCCTTCTCATTCTCACCAATAACGATGTCCCCGGCGTCATCGGCCGCGTTGGAACTCTGCTCGGCGAAGCAGGTGTGAACATCGCCGAGTATCATCAGGCGCGCCTGGCACAGGGCGGTCAGGCGCTAGCCGCGGTTTCTGTCGACGGAGATGTAAGCGAGGCGGTTCGAGAATCGTTGTTGCGTCTTCCCGATGTATCGTCGGCTGCGGTCGTCTGCTTTCACTCAGGGTGAGTGCCGGTCTAAGCAGCGACAAGAGCGTGAGGGAAGCCTATGAAGCCGATGCGTCTGGTCTTCATATGGTCCCAGACCTGGTTGCCAGGCCCGACTCAGTCGACGAAGTGATCGAAGTGATGCACCGCGCAACGACGGATCGCGTCGCCGTCACTTGTGCGGGCGCGCAGACGAGCACAACCGCGGCCTCGATCACCGACAAAGGGATCCTCCTGTCCCTTCGCTCGCTCGACAGCATTTCAAGTGTCGATGAAGCCAGGAGAACGATCACTGTCGGCCCCGGAGCACTCGTCAGCGAGATAAAGCGAACGGCGGCTGCTGCCGGCTTGCTCTTCGCGCCAGACCCAACCAGCGAAGAAGAGTCCACGATTGGAGGAGCGATCGCCTGTAATGCGTCCGGAGCTCGCACGTTCAAGTACGGCGCAACGCGGAAGCATGTGCAGGCGCTCAAGGTCGTCACCGCGAACGGAGATCTCATGGAGTTCCGGAGGTCGAACCTCGAAAAGAACACGGTCGGCTATGCCTTCGCGCATGATCCGATCGACTGGTTCATAGGAAGCGAAGGCACTCTCGGGATTGTGGTGGAGGCCGAGCTGGCTCTTCTGCCTCTTCCTGCTCACGTACTGGGGATCGCGGTCTTCTTCAGAACGGAAGCGGATGCTCTCAGATTCGTTGTCGCAACCAGAGAGTCGCGAGCCGTGGCACCCAGATGCATCGAATACTTCGACGACAAGGCAATTGAAATCGCTCGTGGTGCCGTCGCTGGCGAGCTGGTTCCCAGCGGATCCGGCGCGATGGTATACGTGGAAGAAGAAGTAGCGGATGATCCCGATTCGACGCTCGGGAGATGGAGTGATGTGATCGAATTGGCCAGTTCCGAGTTTGAGCCGCTCGTCTTTGATGGTGAGTCAAGGCTGCGAGAAGCCCGGAAACTTCGTCATAGCGTTCCAGCCACAATGAACGAGCGTGGTGGGAAGCATCGTTCTGCCGGCGGCCGGAAGGTGTCCACCGACTGGGCGGTTCCGTACGACAAGCTGCCTGAAGCAATTCAAATCGCTCGCTCGCTCGCAAGTGAATCGGGAATCGAGCAAGCCGTGATCTACGGCCATGCCGGGAATGGACATCCCCACCAGAATTTCATCGCTCGGGATATGCAGGAGCTCACCACTATAGAAGTGGTGGTGGAGCGTACTCTGAAGCGTGTTGTCGCGATGGGTGGAACCGTGGCAGCGGAGCATGGCATCGGAAAGATCAAGCGCAAATGGCTTCCGCTGCAGATGAACGCGCTTCAGATCGGGATGATGACGGCTGTGAAAAACGCTCTCGATCCTCTCGGACTACTCGCGCCCGGGAATATCCTGTGAGCCGTTTTAATTCGGTCGTCTTCGATGTTGATTCAACACTGAGTGGAATCGAAGGAATCGATTGGCTGGCGGCACTACGTGGTGCTGAGGTCAAAGCGTGGAGCAGCGCGCTGACTGAGCGGGCCATGACGGGCGAGATTTCGATCGAAGCCGTTTATAGCGAGAGGATGAAGATCGTGAAGCCCAGCCGGGCCGAAATCGAGCAACTTGGCAAAGAGTACATCGAGCGGATCGCGCCTCGCGCGCGAGAGACCCTCTTCGCGTTGCGAGCGGAGGGTATCGAGCTGGCGATGGTGAGCGGCGGATTGCGCCAGGCGATACTGCCCCTCGCGAGAGAGCTGGCCGTCGACGAGCAGCGGGTCTATGCCGTTTCGGTATTCTTCGACGAAAAGGGAGAATACACGGGATTCGAAGAGGGGTCTCTCATGACCCAACAAACTGGCAAGAGAACCACCGTCGGCAAAATGGGCCTGAAAGGCCCGATACTCGCAGTCGGCGATGGAATAACGGATTCCGAGATCAAACCCGTTGTGGACGGCTTCGCCGCTTTTACCGGTTTTACGCGACGCGAACCCGTAATCGCGCGGGCAGATTTCGTGATCGAGAATTTCGACCAACTGAGAGAACTAGTCCTGGAATGAGTCCTTCAAATACTGGAACGAGCCCCACCAAAGGCTTCGGCACTTTCTTCCTGCCTGGGCCAACCGAAGTTCGCGCAGAAATCATGGCTGCCATGATTAAGCCGATGATCCCTCATCGCGGGCAGGAATTCGAAAACCTCTTCGAGCGGCTTCAGCAGGGCCTTCGCCCGATATTCAAGACGGAGCGTCCGGTCTATATCAGCTCGTCGTCCGCCACCGGAATGATGGAGGCTGCGATTCGATGCGCGCCGCCCGGCCGTGTTCTCTGCCTGGTGAATGGAGCATTCTCGGAGCGGTTTGCGCACATCGCCTCGTCGTGCGGCCGGGATGTCGATCGCTACGATGTCGCGTGGGGGCAGATTCACACGATTCCCCAGCTGGATGAGCGTCTCTCGATGCGGAAGTACGTCGCGATTACCGTGGTTCACTCCGAAACTTCAACCGGCGCGTTGAACGATGTCCGCGCAATCTCCGATTGTGCGCACCGTCACGGTGTTCTGTGTCTGATTGATAGTGTCAGCGGGCTTGGGGGCGCGGAGCTGCGCTTCGACGAATGGGGGCTTGACTACGTTCTCACGGGGTCCCAGAAAGCTCTCGCACTTCCACCGGGCCTTTCCTTCGCTGTCGCGTCTACCAGCTTCGTGGATCAGGCGAACGGAACTCATGGCCGTGGCGTCTACTTTGACCTGGTGGAGATGGATGCGTATGCGCGGCGGAATCAGACGCCCAGCACGCCCGCCCTCACGCTGTTCTACGCGGCTGAAGCTCAGACGAAGTCGATCGCCGCTGAAGGACTCGAAGTGCGATGGGCGCGTCACAGGGCAATGGCGCTGCGCACCCAGGAATGGATCGCAAAGATCAGTGACGAAACCGGAAAGATGCTGAGCAACATCGCTCCTCTTGGATATCAGTCGCCGACCCTATCCGCGATCAGGCTCCCCGCGGACCTTCCCGCCGAAACATTCACCGCCGCCGTTGCCAAGCAGGGAATTGTCGTTGGCAATGGATATGGCAAACTGAAAAGCTCCACCTTTCGGATCGGCCATATGGGTGATCACACAGTGGAGACTATCGAGCGCTGCCTCGTGACGTGCTCGAGTGTACTGCGCTCTTGACGCAGGTATCTGTCTCGAATGCCGGTGTCGAGTTCGGCGCAGCGAGGATTTTCCAGGGGATAACCTTCACTGTCGCGAAGGGCGACCGGTGGGGAATCCTGGGGCGCAACGGAAGTGGCAAGACGACGCTCTTCCGACTGATCACCGGCGTGCACCAACCGACCGAGGGTGCTGTTTCCCGTCAGCCCGGACTTCGGTTCGCTCTTCTCGAGCAGCACCGTGATTTCGGCACCGCCACGACTGTGTGGGAGGCAGGCGCCGGAGAGTTCGCCGACCTGCTCGCGTTGGAGCGATCTCTTGCCGAGCAAGGAAACCTTCTCGCGCAGGCGGGCGAGTCCGCTACGCCGCAAATGCTCGCCAAGTACGACCGAGATCTCGAGCGGTTCGAACGCGAAGGCGGCTACACTCTGGCTCCGCGGGTCGATGCCGTACTCCAGGGTTTGGGATTCGACGCAGAGAAGGCTCGCACGCAGCCGCTCGCTCAGTTGAGCGGTGGTGAGCGCGGAAGACTAGGACTCGCGAGTCAGCTGGTGAGCGCAGCCGATGTGCTGCTTCTGGACGAGCCGACAAATCACCTCGATCTGGAAACGACACGCTGGCTCGAGGAATATCTCCGGAATTCCGACAAAACAGTCCTCCTGATCAGTCACGATCGCGCATTTCTCGCCAACGTCGTCGATCACGTTCTCCATCTCGAAGGGGGCAGCGCGGTCGCCTATACCGGAGGCTATGAGTCGTTTGTCGTCCAGAGGGAAGAACGCAGACTGAGCCAGCAACGCGCATTTGATAAGCAGCGCAAAGTCGTAGCGGAGGAAGAGGATTACATAAGGCGCAACATTGCCGGTCAGAACTCGAAACAGGCCAAAGGACGGAGAAAGCGCCTGAGCAGGCTCCCACGACTCGGTGGTCCAACTCAGGACGCGGAGAACCCGATGGGGCTGAGGCTGGATCTGTCGGAGCGAGGCGGTGATCAGGTAGCGATTGCGCGCGATGTGACGCTCGGCGTCGAAGGCAGAACTCTGATTGCCAAATTTACCGCGACCATTCAGCGTGGCGACATAATCGGCTTCGTCGGTCCCAACGGAAGCGGGAAATCGACATTCCTTCGCGCGCTCATGGGCGAGAGGGCGCTCTCGAGCGGCGAGCTCAGAATCGGAGGGTCGGTTCAACCCAGCTACTATCGCCAGGATATGGCGCAGGTGCCGTTGAACAGAACTCTCTACGACGTCATAAACGAGCTTCGCCCACAATGGGAACGACGACAGGTCCAGGGGCATCTCGCTCGGTTCGGATTTTCCGGTGACGAGGCCCAGCGTCGAGCTGACACTCTATCCGGTGGAGAGCGAGCCCGGGTCGCGCTCGCGATGATGGTCCTCAACCGGGCGAACTTCCTGCTTCTCGATGAGCCGACCAATCACCTCGATATCGAATCGGTCGAGGCGCTCGAAGAAGCACTCGAAGAGTACGAGGGTACGATCCTCCTCGTGAGCCACGACCGCGCCATGCTCGAAGCGTTAAGCACCCGCGTATGGGTTCTCCACGAGCGTCATATCACGGACTTCCCTGGATCGTTCACCGAATGGGAGGAGCAGAGCCGGGAACGCGAGCACGCGGCATCGGTTGCCGCGGCGGAGCAGGAATCGCTGCGACGGGTCAAGGAGCGGAAAGCAACGAGACGGCAGGAGGTGAAAGGGGATGACAACCGTGCCGCCCTTCGCGAGTCAAGACGACGGGTAGAAGACACCGAGAAAGAGGTGGCGATGCTCGAGAAGCAGATAGTGGAGTTGACCCGTCTGCTCGAGGATCCGGAGCTCTATACGACTCGTGAGGGAACCGTAAAATCAATTGTCGCGGGCAAGCAGCTGGACGAAACCCGGCGCAAGCTCGACACGGCCATAGAGAAATGGACCGCCGCTACTGAACGCGCGGAACAGCTCGCAGCAACCTGATTCCAATGGGCGGTGGTGCAAGCAACACCTGATTCAAGCGGAGCCTGACTCGAAATCAGAACTCGCCGATGAATCCTATTTCCACTTCCAAGCTCTGTCCAAACTGCTCTCGCACCTTGTCCTGCGCAGTCGTGATCAGCTCTCGGACGTCTTTGGCGGTCGCGTTTCCGAGATTGACCATGATGTTCGCGTGAATGTGAGAGATCTGCGCATCGCCATGCCGGAATCCCTTTAAGCCTACCTGGTCGATAAGGCGGCCGGCTCCAACACCTTCGATCTTCTTGAAGATGGATCCCGCGCTAGGATGGTATTCGAGCCAGGGATGCTTCCCACCACGCCAGCTCAGGTTTTCCTGCATGATGCGGTGCATTACAGCCTTATCGCTCTGCTCGAGCTGGAAAGTCACTGCCAGGGCGATGTCACGCTGCTTGTGTAGCGTACTCGTGTCGTATCCGAACTGCATGTAATCCCGGTCGACGGTCTTCCGCTTACCGTCGTGCGTGAGCAGCTCGGCCGACTCGAAAACCTCGGCGATGAACATCGTTCTCTCGCGTGCGGGAGCCGGGGAAAGGAAGTGCAGATTCTGCCATACCGCCCCGCCAACGGTGCTCGGGATTCCCACGTAATGCTCCAGTCCGGACAACCCTCGCTCGACGGCCTGCGGTATGAGCCTGGCCATCACCGCACCGCTCTCCACCCAAAGCCGCCCGTCTTCGAGGAATTTGAGGTGGCTCGACGTATTCCGGATGATCAGGCCTCGAAAACCCTTGTCTCCGATGAGAATGTTGGCGCCGAGTCCGAGGACGAAATACTCGATCCCGAGCTCTCGAGCGGCGGTAACTGCCACTGCCAGATCTTCGGTCGATGTTGCATCGTAGAAGAGATCGGCTGGACCACCGATCTTGAATGTGGTGTATTGTGCAAGAGGCTCATGGCGCTTGAGCCGCTTGGGGTCCACTCGTTTAATCAACTGCCCGTAAGCATCCGGGCTGGCTTTCAGAGAATCTGACATGTCCGTAAGAAAAGGTGTCCTGCGTTACTGCGCTACTCTTGCGCTGCTTGCGTCAGCGGCCGCTCCGATGCAGGCGTGGGGCCAGCGCGCGGAGCTCGAGAAGATCATACAACGCAAGGTTCTACCCAATGGCCTCGAGATCATCGTGGTCGAGAACCATGGCGTCCCATTGGCGACGGTCGAAATCGATGTAAAGAACGGCTCGTTTACACAGACGCCGGAGTACGAGGGTCTGGCACATATGTACGAGCACATGTTCTTCCGCGCGAATTCGAAGTACCCGGAGCCCAATCAGTTTTGGGATCGGGCGTCGGATCTCGGGGCCGTGTTCAACGGGACGACCCAGGAAGAGCGGGTTAACTACTACATGACGGTTCCAGCGGAAAAGCTCGGGGACGCGATCCAGCTGCTGGCCACATCCCTGCGCGGTCCGCTGTTTCGGCGCGACGAGCTCGAGCGCGAGCGACAAGTAGTGATCGGGGAGTACGATCGAAACGAATCGAGTCCTTTCTTTGAGCTTTCGCGCCAGATGGATGCGAAGCTCTATCCGGGCAACTTCAGCCGAAAGGACGTCATCGGGGACAGGCAGATTGTCGGTACCACGACCCCCGAGAAAATGCGCGCGATTCAGAACAAGTATTACGTGCCGAACAACTCCGTTCTAATCGTCGCCGGCGACGTAAACCCGGCGACCGTGTTCGCACTGGCGGAACGTGAGCTCGGGCAGTGGAGCCGTGGCGCGGATCCATTCGTCACTGATCCGATACCGCAGATCCCTCCAGTTCAGAAAAGCGAAGGAGTCGTCATCGAAGCGCCCGTCGGAGCTGTGACAGTTCAGGTCCAGTGGCAGGGACCGAGCGTCGGGCAGGATCCGAAATCAACCTATGCGGCGGATGTATTCTCGGATGTAATGAATGATCCGCGTTCACAGTTTCAGCAAAAGCTCGTCGACAGCGGACTCTGGCAGGCCGTCGGCGTGAACTACTATACGCTCAACCACACCGGACCGATTACCATCAGTGGACAGACATCGCCCGAGCAACTCCGCGAAGCGCTCGCGGCGCTCTACGGCGAGATAGCAAAATTTGACGCGCCGAACTACTTCACATCCGATGAGCTCGAGGCCGTCAAAGCACATCGTGCCGTAACTTCGGCGTTCGATCGCGAACGAGCTTCTGGTTTTGCGCACACGTTGGGTTTCTGGTGGAGCGTCGCCAGCCTCGAGTACTACATGGGATACGTTGACTACATGGCACAGCAGACAATTGGAGATCTGCGCGCATACGCGCGCCGCTACATCCTCGGGAAGCCGCACATCGCCGGCGTGCTCATCGCGCCGGATGCCCGGCAGTCACTAAAACTCGGGGCAAGCGACCTCGTGATGGTGGGAGCGCCCTGATGCTGCTCGCAGTCGCACTCGCGCTGGCTTCGGCTACCACAAGCTTTGACGTGTCGGGCGTGCACGTCATCCTCCGGCAGAACAATGCGAACAACGTCGTCGCCGCGAATCTTTACCTGCTCGGCGGCTCACGGCAGATCAGCGAGGCAAACGCCGGCATCGAGCCGATCCTGCTCGATGTCTCGGAGAGGGGAACGCGGCGATATCCGAAAAATTCGCTGCGTCGCGCCATGTCGATGCTGGGAAGCGAGATAGTGATCGCGCCCAACGCCGACTGGACCATGTTCGGAATACGGTCCAGCACGGAGGTGTTCGATTCAACCTGGTCGATTTTCGCCGACCGGATAATGCACCCCAATCTTGCAAAGTCCGAGATCGGTCTCGTGAAGGCACAATATCTGTCCGGCATCAGGCAGCGCCGCGACGACCCCGATGCATTGGCGGATTACCTGGCCGACAGTATCACGTTCGTCGGTCATCCGTATGCCATTTCCGTGATTGGAAACGAGAAGTCGATTCAGGCGCTCGATTCAGCGACGCTGCGGCAGTACCACCGCACGCAGTTCGTCACGTCGCGAATGCTGCTTGTCGTCGTCGGGAACGTCGACCGGGCGCACATCGAGCGCCTGGTGACGCAGTCGATAGGACAGCTTCCGGCTGGAAACTACAAATGGACGGCGCCGCCCCGCGTTCCGGAGATGCCGACAGCGGTCGTCGTCGAGCGCCGGCAGCTGCCAACCAACTACATCCTGGGCTATTACAGCGGCCCTCTCGCCAGTGGCGCGGACTATCGCGCGCTCCGGGTCGCGACATCGGTTTTGACCGGCCGCATGTTCGCGGAGATTCGGACTCGGCAGAATCTTACCTACGACGTGCACGCGCCATTTGTCGACCGGGCCGCGACTGCGGGAGGACTCTATGTATCCACCGCTTCGCCTGATACGACGCTGAAGCTGATGCGAGCGGCTGTCCTCGATCTGCAGCAGGGGATGCTCGACCCGGCTGGCCTCAAGCAACTGGAGGAGCAGTTCATTACCGAGTATTTCCTCGACAATGAAACCAACGCCGCACAAGCCGACTTTCTGGCGCGGTCCCAGCTATATGAGGGCGACTACAAGGCAGCAGACCGCTTCGTCGACGATCTGAAGTCCGTCACGCCTGAAGCTGTTCAGCTGGTGGCAAGGAAGTACATGAAGGGATTTCGCTTTGCGTACGTTGGTGATCCGTCGAAGCTGAATCCGCGGACGATCAGCCTGTTCTGAGGCGAGACAGGGATTGTTCAACGAGAGCTGCTACTCCGCGAACTCCTCAGCCACCGCCCACGGATCCATCGCTCCGCTATAGAGTGCCATTCCGATAATGGCAGCCGCGACACCGCGGTCTGCCAGTGCGCGCAGGTCGTTCAGGCTGCCAAGCCCGCCCGAGGCAAAAACCGGAAAGTCTGCTGTGTCAGCGACGTCCTCCATCAGAGGCAGATCTGTTCCGTGCATCGCTTCCTCCCGATGCACTGCCGTTACCAGGACGCCCGCGAGGGGCAGCCCGTTGAGATCCTCTATAAGGTCGAGCACGAGCTTTGGATGCGTGCGCGTCCAGCCATGGGAAAGGATTTTTCGGCCGCGAACGTCCGCGGCGACGACGATGCACGCTGGAAAGCTGCTGCTCATTTCAGCCAGCCAGTCGAGGTTCTCGATCGCGCGAGTCCCGATGATGACACGCCGCGCTCCATCATCGAGCGAGCTCTGAATCATGTCCCGGCTTCGAATTCCCCCTCCAACCTGCACCTCCACATCGGTTGTCCCAAGAATGGACTGAATGGCAAGCGTATTGTTGCCGCGTCCTGCTACTGCATCCAGATCAACGACGTGAAGATGACGGAAGCCATATTGCCTCCAGGCAATGGCCACTCCGACCGGATCGGGGATGCGTATCAGCTCTTCATCATAGGAGCCTGATGCGAGCTGGACGCAGGCCCCACCTCGCAGGTCGAGAGCGGGGATCGCGATCACTGGCGGTGCCGCAGCATCAGGGCACGAATCATGAGAGGCGAAGGTGCATATTTCATTGCGTGTTGGCGAGCTTGTGAATAAATTCACAATCTCTGGAAGTAAAAAACTAATCTTGTAAGTGCAACACTGTACGGCTCTGGGAGGCCTTTAAAGATGCGGTTCTACGGATTCGCTGTTGCAGTTGGAGTGATAACGCTCGGCGCCTGCGCTGGCGGAGAAAAGAAGCCCGGTGACACGACGCACGTTGCTGTCGATACAACTGCGACGACGACGACCACTACGGGCACCAGCACCACCACCACCACCACCGGCGGCGCAGCGACAATGGCTCCGATTACCGGCACGACCCATGAAGTAAAGATGCTCGGTGACGCGAAGGGTTATCGCTTCGAGCCGGCCAACATTACCGTCAAGCAAGGCGATGGGATCAAGTTCGTCGTTGTAAGTATGGGCCCACACAACGTCGCATTCGATCCCGCAACGATTCCAGCTGACGTGAAGGCGCAGCTCGATGGCAACATGGGCACGGACAAGATGGGTGAGCTGTCGAGCGCCATGAAGATGAATCCCGGCGAGTCGGTCACCGTATCTTTCGGCAACATCAAGCCTGGCCAGTACCCCTATCATTGCACTCCGCACCTTGCACTCAACATGAAGGGCGTCATCACCGTCCAGTAAGCTGATTTCGAGGATGACCAGACGGCGGGGGCGAAAAGCTCCCGCCGTTTTTTTTTGTCATCCCCGGGCAACCGGGCGGCGCTTAGATTGCATTGCTGGCGGAATAACAAGTGTGATCCCAGTCCGTGCCGCGGAGAGACTCTCTTTCAGCCCGGACTCTCGCGCGCGTGCCATCCTTGGTGAATCTTTGATTTATGAACGTTCATAGCATCGCACGGATGAGCGGGGGCTCTGCCTACTTGTGGATGGCAGCCCGCGCCAGGAACGCGCTCCGCCGAGTGGTCGTGTTCGGCATTGTCGGCGTCGTCGTATTCATCGGTGCGCTGATCGCATTTGTGGTCGTTCCCAGAAATGCTTCGAGGAAGGCGCTGGCCGTCGCGTCCAGAATCGAAGCGCGGACCGATTCAGCGCCGGCCGTCGCAGCCAGGGATCGATACTTGGCCGACATGGGCCGCGCCGACTCAGTGATGAATGCGACACGCGTGGCTCTCACACCGGTTCCGACGCCTATCATCGATACATTTCCGCCCGCGGTTCGGGCGCAGCGCGATTCCCTGAACGGCGAGCTCGCAACGATCAGTCGCCTGATCGATAGAGCGGAGAATGCTCCCCTGCCCACCTCGTTCCGCGCGCTGGCGGCGTCACCGATCGTCGCGGCCGATCCGCGAGTTCGCGTGCTTCTAGACTCGCTGGCAGAGATCGAGCGCGATCGGAATGCGTTCGGCGCGGTCGGGGCAGTGGATCCCGTATATCTGTCGCTAACGTCGAGAGCGACGGCAATCGGACGCGAGATAAAGGGAATTGCTGACATCAAGCGCGGCGAAGTCAGAGGGAAGCTGGCGCTGATTCGACCGACTTCCGCTCCAGTACCCAAGCCCGTGATAACGGTCGACACGACCAAGCTTCTGGCGCAGCGGGAGGTTGCTCAACAGAACTACGCCGCCGCGGTAAAGCAGCTGGATCTGATCTTTCAGAAGAACTCCCGCATTGACCGCGAATCTGCGCACGCACGCGATCTCGCTAATGTCGGCGCGCCGCCATGGGCCATGCTCGCGGCTGCCGTGGTGCTCGCGCTCGCGGTCGGATTCGCGGCCTCCTTCGGAACCGAGCTGAAGCGCCCGCACATCTCCGATCCACGTGAGGCCGAGCAGATAAGTGGGGCACGCGTGCTAACGGTGATCAAGCCGCCGGAAGTGGTGGTGGAGAGAAGCCGGCGGCAGGCGGATGTCGAAGCGCCCCCGTTGATTGACGTCGTCTCGGAGAGCTACAGAACTCTCTATCTGCACATCGCATCGGTGGAGGCGAGTGTGCCGATCGTCACCATCACGGGCGACGATCCGGGAATCGTGGCGACAGTCGCGGCAAATCTGGCAGCGTCGGCCGCCTATGAAGCGCGAAGCACGCTCCTCGTCGACGTCGATCCGACCACGTGCAGCGTTGCGAGCGTGCTGCGGATCCGGCCTGATCCGGGTCTTTCCGGAATCATCACGGGAAGCGCGACGTGGCCTGAAGCGATCGTTCCGACGACCATCGGACGAGATCGCCCGCTCGATGTGCTTCCCAGCGGCACTCGGCGATCCGGACTTCCCGAAGCGAACGTCGTCGAAGAAGTGCGGAAGGAGCTCGCGCGGATGCAGCGCCGGTACGACTTCATCATCATCGCTGCTCCAACGAGCTACGTTCAGCGTAGCGCGAGCAGCATTATTCCAGCTCCGGACGTGATATTCTGCGCGCGAATTGCCCACAC
>JBBQAV010000007.1:0-59881 GCA_038316775.1 Gemmatimonadales bacterium
TAGAGTCCCTGACGGCCCTTGAGACCGGATCCGTCGCACTGCTCGCAGCCTTTCCCGCGAAAGACGGGAAGCGCTTCCATCTTGGTGTCGAGAGTGATCCCATCCATGAATGGCTTGGCGGGTTCGGTCGCCCGCGTTTTCGCATCGGCGATCGCCATGTCCGTGAAGTGCAGATCGCGCAGGGTTACACCGCCGCCGATCTTGGCTCCGGCGATTTCTGCCTTGTCCATCTTGTAGGCTTCCGCGCATTTGCTGCAGACGCGGCGTACAAGCCGCTGGGCAAGAACGAGGTTGAGCGCTGAAGCGACGTTGAATGGCTCGATGCCCATGTCCATGAGACGCGTGACGGTTTCTGGCGCCGAGTTGGTGTGCAGGGTCGAGAGCACAAGGTGACCGGTGAGAGCCGCCTTGATGGCGATGCCGCCGGTTTCCAGGTCTCGAATTTCTCCCAACATGATGATGTTGGGATCCTGACGAAGGAACGCCTTCAGCGCCGCGGCAAAGGTCATCCCGATCTCTGTCCGCACCAGCACCTGATTTATGCCGAAGAGGTTGTACTCGACCGGGTCTTCGGCGGTCATGATGTTGACGTCGATGTTGTTGATCTTGGACAGGGCGGAGTAAAGAGTCGTCGTCTTACCGGAACCCGTCGGGCCGGTGACGAGCACCATCCCGTAAGGGTTGGAGATCGCTTCCATCAGCTCGCGCTCGGCGCGCGGCTCGATGCCGAACGTTCCGAGGTCGAGCGTCAGATTGCCCTTGTCGAGAATACGGAGCACCACCTTCTCGCCGAAGAGCGTTGGGAGGGTGGATACGCGGAAGTCGATGACCTTGCTGCCGATCTTAAGCTTGATGCGGCCGTCCTGGGGCACGCGGCGCTCTGCGATGTTCAGATTCGCCATGATCTTGAAGCGTGAGATCAGGGCCGGCCGCATTTTAATGGGCGGCTTCATGATTTCCTGGAGCGCGCCGTCGATGCGGTAGCGGACGCGCAGCTCCTTCTCGAAGCACTCGAAGTGGATGTCCGAGGCCCCTCTCTTCAGGGCGTCGGTCATGATGGCATTGATAAGCTTGACGACCGGCGCTTCGTCGATGAGTGCACTGCCGGCATTGGCTGCTTCCTCGGCCTCGCTCTCCAGAATCTCGATGTCGTCATCTTCGGCCATGGTCCCGAGCAGGCTTTCCATCTGAGCTTCGCCCGACTCGTAGAACTTGGTGATCGCGTTGCGCAGCGTGAACTCGCCGGCGATGACCGGGAAGATGTCGAGACGCGTGATGAACTTGATGTCGTCGAGCACTGACATCGACTGCGGATCGGACATGGCGACGGTCAGTGTTCTGCCATCGCGCTTGAGCGGAAGGACGCTGTGCTTGAGCGCCAGCTCGGCGGGAATGAGCTTGGCGATGCGCGGATCCACCTGGAATTTCGTCAGGTCGACGGCGGGCATCTTGTGCTGCCGCGCGAGCATCCGGGTGAGGTCGGTTTCCTTTACGAAACCGAGCTTGACCAGGTTGTAGCCTACACGCGTGCCATTATGTCTCTGTTCTGCAAGAGCCTTATTGAGCTGGTCTTGTGTGACCAGCCCTTCTTTCAGCAGCAGATCGCCGATTCTCGGCATTTTGGCGGCAGGAGCTGTCAAGGACGCATGTCCCTCCGGTGAGGCTTCCTGCGTGCTTTTGGCAGTTCGGATCGCCTTGATATGACTTCGTTCTTAGGACGCGGGACGAGGGAGAAGGTTACGTTTGAGTCGAGCTTTTCTACCATAGAGGGTCCGATCCCTTTCACGCGCGTCAGACCTTCGAGAGAACCGAAGGGACCGAACGAATCTCGGTCGGCAACGATGCGCTTCGCGAGCGTCGGTCCGACGTGTCGGAGGGACTCGATCTCCTTCTCGCTGGCGATGTCGAGATCAACGGGCCCAGCGGGCTTCGGAGGCGCCTTTTGCCTCCTTGCTCCCTTCGGCGAGCGGAGGCCGGCGCGACGTGCAGAATCCGCAGCTTTTATCTGGGTTTCCAGCGCTGACCTGGCGCTGGAATCAGTGGGAGAATGGCTGTGGAGAGCCCGGTAGGCGCGGGTCGAAGCGCCAAGGACCAGAACGACCGTAAAGAAGAGCAGCGCCTTGCGCTCGGCGGGGGTCGGCATGTTCCGACCCTAGCGCCGTCCAGGGCGCTTACGTTACCGAAGCCGCGCGGCTCGGAGCGTACTCTTCCATGGACGTGGTAAGAAGGAGCGTACCCAGCACCAGAACTCCAGCGATCACGAACGGAATTCCGAGTCCGAGATGATCCATCGCCACGCCGGCGGCGAGCGGAAAGACCACCCGCGAGACCCCGCCAAACGTATGCTGAACCCCCATATAGAGCCCCCGGTGGCGCTTGGGTACGACCCGGGAGAGCATCGCAGTCACGCACGGGAATACGAACGCGGTCCCGAGGGGCATTAGCGTGAGAGCAATGAGAAGGGTTAGATACGAGTGTACCGCCGCGATCGTCGCGAGTCCCGCAGCCAGCAGCACCAGTCCAAGCCGCGTGAGCCGGGCTTCGCCAAGCCATTCGATCATGCGTCCAAGGATCCCGGCTCTCACGATGACACCCATGCCACCCAGATACATCACGAAGTAGCCGACGTTGGTCTCGGTGATGGGAAGACGGTTCGCGAGGAGCAGAGGGAGGGTCGGGACTGTTCCGTAAAAAGCGCCGATCGCGATGGTGTAAATCCAGATCAGCCGCTGAGCGGGCTCCTTCGGACGCGCGATCACGCTCCAAATGGCACCCATGCCGGTCTGGTGTGCGATCGAGTGCTCGCTGCTCGTGAGAAACTCCTCCTTCGATTCGCGGAGGTAGACCCAGGCAAAGACGCTGACGAGAACGCAGAAGATCGCGGAGGCGATTCCAGGCGCGTGGCGGCCCCAGTGGATGAGCGCAGAGCCGATGGCAGGCCCCACGACAGCTCCCAGGCTCGTCGCAGCCGACAGCCAACCCAGGCTCTTCGCGCGGTCATTGGGATCGCTGGCGTCGGCAACGTAGGCTTGGACGACGCCGATCGTGCCGCCGCCTAGCCCTTGAACTATTCGGGACAGGAGAAGGAGCCAGAGCGTGCCTGCGTACGCGAAAATGACGTACGCGACCGCCGATACAAGGAGGCCGGCGAGGAGCGCGGGTCTCCGGCCATAGCGATCCGAGAACTTGCCCCAGAGGGGTGCGCTTGCCAGCTGGGCGATCGAAAACGCGGCGATCAGGATTCCGACGATCGTCGCCGATGCTCCGAGCTTCGTTGCGTAGAACGGGAGAAGTGGGATAACCATCGCCAGGCCCAGCATGTCCACGAAAGCCGTGATCATGAGGACCGTGAGTTTTCCCCTCATCGTTCTATCTGCGCGTCACCAGCGCGGTGGCTACGTCTCCAACAATGGCGAGTGACTTCGCCGAGATCTTGTCCATCGTGTCCTGAGGCGTGTGGTGCGGCGGGTAGAGAAGGTCGATGACGTCGATCACGCGCAGTCCAGCGTTCAAGAGCGGGATGTGGTCGTCCGTGATCAGTCCCCCGCTCTCCTGTACGAACACGTCTCCGTATCCCAGGTCGGCCGCGGTCTGCCACACGCGAGAGACAACCTCAGGCGCCTGCTGGAACGAGTTCATCTCATACGGGATGCGGAGATCCTTGTCGCCAATCATGTCCCACAGGACGCCGTAGAGCGGCTGGTAGCCTGGTGACGGCAAGTGAGACGCGAAGTACTTCGACCCGATCAGAACGTCCACTTCGGGAGGGCCGAACTGCCCGTAATCCTCGCCATCCGTGAAAAGGAGGTCCACTCCCACTGTGGGTTTTTTCTTCTTCAGGACATCGGCAAGAGCGACGAACATTCCGACCCCGGACGCACCGTCATTGGCGCCGGGTACTGGCATCTTCTTTTCCGCCTCGGTGGCTGCCGACTCCGAGATCGGCCTCGAATCCCAGTGAGTGACATACAGCACTCTCTCAGTGAGCTCGGGGCGGAAGCGCGCGAGGATGTTGCGCAAAGGAAGCTTTTTCCCATCGGCAGTCGTGTACGTGAAGCTCTGGACGATCACTGTGTCGGCGCGAGCGCGCATCTGCCGTATGATCCAGTCACCCGCCTGCCTGGCGGCAGGAGTTCCCGGAACGCGGGGCCCAAAATCGACCTGCGCCTTGGCGTAATTGTAGGCGTCGCCACCGCTGAAGCCGGTCGAAGGCGCAACCGCGTTTTTTTGCGCGGCGCTTCCCTCCTTCGCATCTCCCTTGCAGCCGACAACCAGGCACAGCATCAGAATGACGAGCATTTGTCTCACTTGAATTCCCCAGCGTAGAACTGCAGGTGCATCACCGCGCTCAGCACCGTCTGCGTGAAGTGGCGGTTAAGGTTACGGTCGAAGTTGCCCACACGCGAGATCACGAAGCTCGATGAAAGGTTCTCGGCGACATCTGTATCCGCGCTCATGCTGAAGGCGCGGCGTCCGTTGTCCGACAGCCGGCTCTCGCCCGTTGCCGAGAGCAGGTTTGCGACGAAGTTCTGCCCCTGACTCCTTTGATAGCTCACGCGCGTCCGCAGGTCACTGCGTGGGTTCCAGTCGGCGGGTAGCCTCCACGGCTTCGAGACATCGATGCTGAAATCGGAGTTGTCGCCATTGCTGCTCAAGCCGGGCTTTGCATCCAACCGTTGTGAGAATGAATACCCCACAGTTCCAGACAGGGGTCGCGCGCCGGCGAAAACGATGGACCCGCTCACTGGATAGCTGCGGACTCGCAGACGCCCTCTATCGTCGAACTCCTCGCCGAGCAAAGGCTGAGTCCCATTAAGCTGGCGCGTCTCGAGCATGCGGGCGTTTGCTCCGACGCTGGAGATGATGGACTTGAGCGCCGGCGGCTGACCCGTCCAGCGCAGCGAGACGTCGGGAAACACTATCTGAGTTCCGTCGACGGTCTCCTGCCCCCGCTCGATTCTGCGCGTCCAGTTTCTGGTGTTGATGCGCTGGTATCTGCTCGCGATGCTCGCGCCAAGTGGAAGGTTCAGCGACTGATTGACGGAGAGCTGCGTGACAAGCCCGACACTGGTCGCCAGCTGCCCTCCGAGCGAGCGGAACTCGTTGACGCCGCCGAGTCCGAACTGGTAGGCCAAGGGCGCTGGTGCCGCACTCCCATCGTAAACCGAGAGCAGGCTGCGATTGAAGTTGACGTCCACCGGCTGTAGTCCGCTGAGCAGCCCGCGCAGGAAGCTGGTGCTGTCGGTGTAGAGCTTCACCGCTCTTGGAATATCGAGCGTGAGGCCGGCGGTCGTCGTTTGCGAATTGCCGAGCCTGCGGGGAATGCGCAGAGGGCCGGTGCTGTCGCCCTGCTGGGCGAAGCCAAGAGTGTTCGGATCCCGCAACATGTTATACGAGGTGCCGAAGTCCAACCGCGGCCTGAACCAGGCCGTGATAGGAGGAGAGATGTTTATTCCCGCCTGCATCGCGCGCTCGCGCTCGAGTCCTGTATCGTAGCCCAGCGCTCGGTCGCGATCACCCGTGGCAATGATGCCAAGCTGCGAGTCGCTCCCATATCCACGGAGGTCGCGGACCGACGTGATATCCCAGCGCACAGACGCGGCCTTGAATGGGCGGATGGTGAGACTGCTGCCGTTGCGCCAGGTGCGATTGAGTCCTCTCACGGCGCGCGCCGTGTCGTCCAACGCCGCCGCCGGCTTCAGAAACGACACGCGATCATCGCGGCCATTCGTGTAAGTACTCGTGAGATGCAGCTCCGTCGGGGTCCAGCGTGAAAGTTCGGGCAAAAGCGCACGAGAAAGATTGAAGTCCAGCCCGACGACCAGGTTCCTCGCCTTGCCGTCCTCGTATTCGCTCCGTGACGCTCCAGTGGTGTACGAGGAGTTGAGCGCGAGATTGTTCAACAGGGGCGACCAGATCGATCCAGTCGACTGCTTCGTACGCCGCACGCTCAGAGTCATCGAAGTCGCGGCCGAGCGCGGAGTACGGAGTCCGTCTATCGCTTCGCCCTGGATGTCGGACTGCGAGATGTAGAACGGGTCAATAGCATTCGACGTGTAGTTGACTGTAAACGGGATCGAGAGACCGAGCGATGCAGGAAGGAGCTTCTCCAGATGAAAAGCGGAGCTGACTTCCCAGCTGTTGTCGGTGAGGAATGTCGGCTGCTCAGCCAATTGGCGGAAATTAGGATCGCGTTTGCTGGCGTTGATACGAATGTCCGCGAAGTCGCTCGCGACGATAGTGAGTCCCGCCTGACCGGCGAAGCCAGCCTCGTTGACCACGCCAGCGAGCCGGATGTCATCCACCCACACTTCGAGCGTGTCGCTCGGAAGAATTGGATTCGCGCCGGGAGGAACCGGCAGGCGGAGCATTCCCACCGCAAGCTCCTGGACCGCTGCGAGGTTCGGAGGACTGGATCCCGGGTCCAGGGTGTAGACCATGTATCCGCCGTCGCACGCAGCGTAACGAGAAGCGGGCGTGGCTCCTGGCGGCAGCGGAGTGTTAGCGATGAGCACCGAGTCGATGCCGACGCAGCTGTTCCGCTGCGTTCCCTGGAGGTACGCGTTCTGAATTTTCGCTCTCAGCGCGAACAGCCGGGCAAAGTCCACTCGAATTTCAGGGTCCCATGCAGCTTGTGTGGTTCCCGAGTTGATGGGCGTGCGATACATGTAGAAATTGTTGTTGTCGCGCGCGATTTTTATGTAGAACTGGAGCTCGCCATCCAATCCCCAGCCGCTGCTCACTCCGCGCGCCCAGACACGGAGCTCCTTGTAGCTCATGAAGTTTTTTTCGCCTTCGGGAAACCGGTAGTAGGACTCGGCGCGATCGAACGCGGCGAGATCGGTCGCAATGAGCCGCAGCGAGCGCTCGTTGATCTGTACGCGTCCAGGCTGATACGAGACGGTCTTGCTCGTCGGCGCGTCGGTGACGCCGGGAGGGGATACGTAGGAGATGCCGTTCCGCACGTTCTTGTCCTGCGTGCCGACGACGCCGGATTGAACCGCGCCGATCGAGGCCTGGTTGCTGGCGATTCCGTGCAGCGTCCTGTCGCTGACTTTGAGCCAGGGCGCGCCGGTCAGACGCAGTCTGGCGATGGCGACAGTAGTGAACTCATTGTCAGCGAGTCCGTCGCCTGAGATCATCGTAATCCGAAGTGCGCGGGCGCGGCGAAGCAAGGGATTTCCGAGCGAGTCGTCCGGCGTGCGGAATGGAATCCGGAAAAACACCCAGCAGACATTTCCGCGCGCGCCCGCCGGTTGGCCCGCGAGCTTCTTTGGCGCGTCGCACTTGCCCGGACGAGTGTACTTCGAGGGATCGGCCAGATTCACCACGTAACGCTGCCACTGTTCCTGGTCGCGCTCAGCGGATGTGAGATTCAGAACGTTATCCGCGTCGATGTCCTCTTCGTCGAGGCGGTTGTTGTTGACGGTGCAGTCTGTCTTGGAATCGCCAAGGACCTGCTTAATGCCGTATCCGCCTTTGCATGTGGGAGCACGCAGGGTTGCGAAAGTCGGGGGTGAACCGGGGATGGTGTCGGTTACGACAACGAGGGTATCGACGACATCGCCAGCGAGGCCGTTGTCGTTGCTCGCGGCGTTGAACGCGCGTGAGAAACTATCCCGCTCGCTGTCCAGCCGATCGAGGCCCTGTATTCTTTTTCCGTGATAGGTCGTGTCCCGCGAACCGGGCAACGTTCCGGCACGAACGATCAGCGTGTCCGGTCCGAAAGCGAAAGAGTTTTCGGATATCTCACCGAAATCGAACACCAGCGTTGGGTTTTTTGCCCGCGCGAAGCTGGCCGTGTCGATCTGCGCCCAGAACTCGAGGTTTTCCGCGCGCGAAATGTCGGCGCCGCTCGGATTGAGAACAGTGCGCACCGAGCGCCAGCGGCGGCCGGGAAGCGTATTCGGTACCGACCAGCGAAACAGGTTCGTCGTATTGTCGAGTTGTCCGCCGACCGCGAGCGGGTAGAGTGTGAGCCAGAGCAGCTGCTCTGGGCCGGCAATGCCGGTGCCGCTCAGCGACGCGAGTGGGTCGATGTCGCTGAACAGGTAACGGACTGCGTGAGATTCAGCGTCGACGCCGTTGCTCTGCCACGCCAGAGTGGTCGCGCGCGCCAGATCGAACACGGTCGCGCCAAAGCGAGCAGGAATCGCGGTCGCGAGCGCCGGCTGGCTGCTGAAATACCATTGCGGATCGTTGAGCGCGATCGACAGTCCTCCCTCACCTTCGAAGGACTCGAGATACGCCTGCTGCGACGCGTTGGTCTGGGGACGGCTCGCGGCAATCTCGGCGGAGAAAGCTATGCGCGAAGGCGCCGTCGTTTCCCCGAATGGGAGCTTCGAGACAAGGCGCGTCAACGGCTCCGCATCGAAGTTGAACAGCGCGGTGACTCCCGCGACGAGCGATGCGGCTGGCTCGAATCCGAGCGGCGGTCGCGTAAAGTTGGTGCGCTGGCTCTGGGAGATCGCGGTGAAGTTGATCTGCCCGTTCGTGAACGGAAACTCCGCGGTCGCCCCGAAAATGGATGTGGGAGTCTCCTCGAAGACGGGATTCTCCTCGTATTGAACCGTCACCTGCCGCGGTCGCGGAAAGAGAGTGTCGGGCCGGTTGAAGGAGACGCGGCCCAGATCGTAGTCGACGGAATAGTCGGTCCCGCGTGTCAGCGGAATTCCATCGACGAGCAGGCGCTCAGAATTCGGACGCACCTGCACGGTGCCGAGCATGAGCGCTCCGCCATCGCCGCTGCCTTCGGATTGTCCCCGCACGCGGATGTGATAGACACCTTCCGGGCGCTGCGAAGAGCGCACGTACTCAGGCGGAGTCGTGTAGATCGTATCGTTGGTGGGATTGCCTCCCACAGCGAGCCCGTTGGACGCGAAGGGTTTGGCGGATGGAAAGATCAGAAACTGATCGCGGATCGTGCGCGCGCCCGGCGAGCCGAGGCTCAGCTCGAAGTTAGGATCGCTCGGCCGCGGCCAGATCCGATTCTCGAGATCGAAGCTGGAGCTGTTGGTGGACTGGGCGAGGCCAAAAAGCTTGAGATACGTGTCGGCGTTGCCGCCAAGCGGCTTCTCCTGATCCTCGCCGCTTCCCGTGACGACTTTGAGCGTCACGCTCTGACGCCGCACCTCTGGACCGCCCAGCCTGTAAACGCTTCTGATCTCGCGGTCGAATGCGGGATCGCCCGGCTGAACGTTCGGATCCCAGATCAGGTTGGCGAACTGCTCCGAGGACGTGAACTTGAGGTCGGGCGTGCCGCCGGTCGCGGTATAAAGCGTATCGCGGCCGTTGATCCGCACGCGGTATGCGACGACGAGGCGCTCGTTGTTGAGAGCGAGCGGACGCACCAGCGCGATCCAGAGCAGAGAAGGATCGGCGTAATAGTCGACGCCTTCACGCAAGTACTCGTAGACCTGTCCGCGGCGCGAGCGCGCGTTGCCGATCAAACGAAACTGCGGCCCGTTCGGATTCGGCGGCTGACCGCCTATGAGCAGGCGGTAGAGGAATATCTTCGACGGCCGCAGCGTGTCCGGCAGGCTCGCTGAGAGCGTCGCCATTTTTCGCGTGTCGAGAATGTCGATGTTCGGGTACGCGCCTCCGAAGAGCCGTGGATCGACGGTGAAAAAAAAACGGCGCGGCTCGAACTGGTAGTCCTCGATCTTCCGGTCGATCGCCTGCAGCGTGCGGTCGCCGATGGTGAAGACGCGGCCACGAACGATGTTTCCCTTTTGCTGCGCGAGAATGGTTTTCAGCCGCATCGAGCCGAGCTTCGTGACGGCCTGGATTCCATAGTTGCCGCTTGGGATGCCGGCCGTGATGTAGCGGGATGCGGGAGGCTGAAACGTCACGTTCCCCACCTCGAGCCTCTGCACGAATTCGTTCCCCTTCCCTTCGTAATAGATTGAGATGTTGTTGGAGGCGTCGAACTCGCGTTGGGTGTCGTAGTCGAGATTCACGTGCACGCGGTCGGCGACGATCCCTCCGGACTTCGCTGCGAACTGGAAGTCGACCAGCGGCTCGAAATTGCTGCGGCAGTTCGCGACAGGATCGAAGAAGAATGCAGAGCAAAGAGCGCTCTGATTCTTTTCGCCGCGAAACTCCAGGCGACCATCGAGCTGCAGTCCCAGGTCCGCATACTCTCCCAGTATTGGTACGGGCTTGGGCGTAACCGACGGTTTTGGCTTGGGAGGTAGATCGCCCGGATAAGACGGGGCCGCAGTCGAAGTGGCGAACGCATTGGTCGCGACCTGGCCCCAGACGGCCTCCATGATGGTGCGCATGTTCTGCTGGAACGCCGTCGCGCGGGCGGCTTCGATTTGCGCCTGAGCCTGGCGAAACGATTCCCTGTCCCCGCGCGACAGCACCGGCGGAAGCACCAGCGGCAGAGTATCGCGTCCGAGCCTCAGCCGGATTCCTGGAGTTCCGGGAGTGCCGGTGGGCGGCGCGGGGGGCGGCGTAACTTTCCGCGTCGTGTCGCGCGGATCCTGCGCACGCGCCGGATGCGCCGCCGCACAAAACACCGCCACCACGCCAAACACCAGCATCGCGCCGCGCGCACAACGCCGGGTCGAATGCGTGGAACTCGTTGTCTGCGTGCCGCTTACCCCCGAGCGCACGGTATATTTCACCTCGTGAAGATACTGCACCGCTACGTTCTAAAGGAACATGTGGGGCCGCTGACCTTCGCCTTAACAGCCCTCACTTCGATCCTGCTGCTGCAGTACATCGGAAAGCATTTTGGGGAGCTGGTCGGCAAAGGACTCCCCACGATGGTGATCGCCGAATTCTTCGGCTTGTCTGTGCCACTCACAGTGGCGCTCACACTGCCGATGGCCGTTCTCGTTGCCACGTTGTACGCGTTCAGCCGTCTCGCCGCTGAAAATGAGATCACCGCGCTCAAGGCCAGCGGTGTGAGCCTCGTCAGCGTCCTGAGGCCGGTGCTCGTCGCGGCCCTGGGGGTGACGGTTGTGATGATCGGCTTCAACGATCAAATCCTCCCAAGATCCAACCACCGGCTGGCAGTGCTGCAGCGCGACATCGCCCAGAAGAAACCGACGTTCGGGTTGCGCGAGCAGGTCATCAACGAAGTCAGCCCCGGCAAGTTCTATCTTCGCGCCGGGCATCTCGACGAAGCGTCGAACATGATGCGCGAGGTCACCATCTACGACATGGCGGATCCCACGCGCCGCCGCACCATCTACGCCGACAGTGGCAACATGAAGATGAGCAAGGGGATGACGGACCTCGAACTCGTTCTTTACAACGGGAACTCGCAGGATGTTCCTACGGCGAACGCTGACGAGCTCCAGCGGCTTTATTTCAACGTTGATCTCATTCGCGTCCGTGGCGTGGGAAACCAGTTCCAGAAGACGACGGCTGACGCCTACAAGAGCGACCGCGAGATGACCGTGTGCGAGATGCAGGCGGCGCAGGACAAGGCGCGCCGCGAGCACGAGGCGGTTCGTAAGGAGTTCGAGCAGAAGCTGGCAGAATTCAAGAAACAGAAAGTGATGCTGAGCAAAGAGGTGCTCGCCGTACAGACAAGCGCGCCTTGGGACATTGGGCTCGGCAGATTGTACTGCAGAGCGCTCGGGCTGTTCACTCCAAAGGCCGCGCAGGCGCAGGGTGTGTCCACCCGACCGAGAGTGCCGGCGTGGCAAGGCGCGTCAACAACGCTGAAACCAGGCGCATCCTCGACCTCTCCCTCGGCTCCAAAACTCAGCGCGAAGCCCGCTCAAGCCACTCCCGTGTATTCTTCGGAGGTCGCCGCGCTCGAGAGCCTGCGCATCAGGCTTCAGGATACCTCTCAGCTGATGAATTCATACGGCGTGGAAATCCACAAGAAGTTCGCGCTCGCCGTCGCATGCTTCGTGTTCGTTCTACTCGGCGCTCCGATCGCTCTGCGGTTTCCGCGCGGGGGGGTCGGTCTCACGATCGGCGTCAGCCTGTTCGTGTTCGCGCTTTACTACATCTGCCTCATCGCCGGCGAATCGATCGCCAAGCGAGGGCTGATGCCGGCGGTGGTATCGATGTGGATGGCAAACGTCATCTTCGCGCTGATCGCGCTCTGGATGCTGGCCAAGATGGGCCAGGAGGGCAGCACCGCGCGCGGCGGCGACATGAAGGAGATGATCGGGACCATCAAAGGCACCATCCGAACGAAGTTCGGCTGGAAGAATCGAAGAATCCGGCGCGATAGAGCCGTCGCTTGACGCGAATGGTGCGGGCGCTCGACCGCTATGTATTCTTCGAGTTCTGGAAGATCTTTGTGACGACGGCGATTGGATTCCCGATCCTCGTCAACATCATCGATCTCACCGACAACCTCGACAAATACCTCAATCAGCACCTGTCGGTCGGCCGTATCGCGCTCAGTTACGTGTACTGGCTTCCCGACTCCATGTTCATGGTGCTGCCGGCGGCTGTACTTTTCGCGACTGTGTTTGCCATCGGAGCGCTGACCCGCCATTCGGAGATCACTGCGGCGAAGGCGTCGGGAATCAGCTTCTACCGGTTCATCGCTCCCATATTTGCGGGAGCGATCATCGCGACGGTACTCGGTCTCGTGCTTGGCGAAGTCGCTCCAATCTCCAACAAGAAGCGGATGGATATCCTCCAGGCCAATCGGGTAAACTCGAGCAACGACCGCTACAACTTTGCATACGCCGCGGACCGCGGTCGCGTATACAAGGTCGGGGCGCTGCACCTGCTGGACGCATCGATCGACGGCGTTGTGATTGAGCGCAAGGGCAACGGGCCCAACTATCCGTCGTATATCATTTCCGCGAGCACGGCCAAATTCTGGCCGGCGAGAGGTTGGGTTCTGCGCGCGGGGGCGATGCACGTGATCCCTGATTCATTGCGCAACATGACGTTCAGCTTCGACTCTCTCGTCGACCGGCACTTTACCGAGGCGCCGAAGCAGCTGACGCTTACCCAGAAGGCGCCGGCTGACATGGGATTCCGTGAGCTCGGGCGCTTCATCGCTTCGATGGAGCGGTCGGGCGCCGAGGTGAACGAGCTCAGAGTCGAGAGGATGCTCAAGATCGCGATCCCGATCACGTGCGTCGTCATCCTTCTCTTTGGGGCGCCGCTAGCGACCAGCACGCAGCGCGGCGGCGCCGCCTACGGAGTGGGACTCAGTCTGGCCACGACGGTGATCTTTCTGATGTTGATCCAGCTCACGAAGGGCATCGGCGGCAAGGGGATGATCCCCGCGGACCTGGCAGCGTGGCTGCCAAGCATCATATTCGGCGTAGTGGGAATAATCCTCTTCGCGCGCGTCAGAACTTGATCCGGGATCCGCTCAGGCCATTTCGCAAGGTTGGGGAGTGGAGCTATTTCCTGGGCGACATCGTTCGCGCCTTCCAGGATCCGCGGACCTACGGACCCGAGACGTTCCGCCAGATGCGGAACATCGGCGTCGATTCACTTCCGCTGGCCGCAATCGTCGCGGCGTTCATCGGCGCCGTCACCGCGTTTCAGACTCGGTATCAGCTGTTCGGAGGTGTGCAGCTCTCGGTCGTCGGGCTCATCTCCCGCCAATCGATCATTCTCGAGCTCGGTCCGCTGCTGACGGGCCTCGTGCTGACGGGACGCGTGGGAGCGCGCATCACCGCCGAGATCGGAACGATGCGGGTGACGGAGCAGATCGATGCGCTGGAAACGCTGGCGTACGACCCTATAGCGTATCTGGTCGTGCCGCGCGTTATCGCGGCTCTCGTGATGCTGCCGGTCCTCACGATTCTAGCGGACGCAATCGGGATCGGGACAGCAATGTTCACCGCCGTTACCGCGACCGACGTCACTTCGGCCGCTTTCGCCGAGGGGCTGCGACTGTCGTTCACCCCGTTCCAGATAGTGTATAGCGTCATCAAGGCAACTATATTCGGGGCTGCGATAGCCTTCTTCTGCTCGTACGAGGGCTATACCGCAAACGTCGGCGCCGAAGGCGTCGGGCGCAGCACCGCTCAGGCAGTTGTTGTGACGTCGGTCGCCATTCTCGTGCTGGACGCGCTCACGGCGCTTCTCCTGGCACCTTACCTCCAGGCATGAAGACAAGAACAAGAGACGAAATACTCGTGGGCTTGATCGTGACCGTGGCGATAGTCGTGACCGTCCTCGGCTCCCTCTGGCTCGCGCGCGGCGGACTGTCCAAAGGCTATCCACTGTTCGCGAAGTTCCCTTGGGGAGCAGGCCTCAAGCAGGGGCAGCCGGTGTGGCTCGTCGGCGTGACCGTCGGCTACGTGGACGAAGTCGATCTCCATCAGGATGGCATTCTCGTCACGACGCTGAGAATCCAGAAGAGTTACCAGGTGCCTGTGACGAGCAAGGCAGCGGTCGTTCCCAACGGCATCTTCGGGGATCAGGCCGTTGCTCTCACTCCTTCGCGCCCCGACCCGCGATCGTTCAAACCGGGGGACACTGTTCCCATCGGCCCTTCGACTCCGGGGATCGCGGAGCTCACAGCCAAGGCGGATTCCGTCATGCGATCCGTGAACTCGATAACCTCGGCCCTTCAGACCGAGTTCGTCGCTTCAGGGGGAATTCGCGATCTGCGCAACACCATCACGGCGACGAACCGGCTGGTGAACGATTTTGCCGCGATCGCAGCCGAGCAATCTCGGCAGCTGAGCGCGACGATGGCATCGTTGAGACGGGCGACGGGCGCGATCGATCCGGCGAAAGTGGATTCCACAATTACCAATCTCCGCAACGCCAGCGCGAACCTCACTGCGATGAGCACCGACCTCAAAGCAACTTCGCAGAAGCTCGATGGGATTCTCTCCAAAGTGGACAGCGGCCCCGGAAGCGCGGCGAAACTGATAAACGATCCGGGGGCGTACAACGATGTCCGCGCGCTCCTCCAGCGGATGGACTCCCTGCTGGCGGACATCAAGAAGAATCCGAAGCGCTACATCAATGTAAAGATCTTCTAGTCGGCACCGCTCTTCAGCCTGGCTGAAGCAAGCCGAGCCGGTTATCTCCCGCGAATCGAAAATACTCCGCTGAAATAGAAAGCAAAAAAAAAATGCTGGCGAGAAACATCTCGCCAGCATTTCCATTCTGCTGGAAGCGATCAGCCGCAAATGGAGTGCGCGGTAGCCTATAAACTAGAAGCTGTACCGCAGCGACAGCTGCATCCGGTAGTTGGACGATGCGTTCTGAGCGCTGAAGCGCTTGTACTTCGTATCGAAGGTGTAAATGCCTTGAGTCTGAGTGCGGTCGGTGGCGTTCACGAGGTTCCCTGTCTGCGTGACCAAAATTGTAGCGCTGCAAAGCTGGCCGCAGGTATTACCCTGATCGGAGTAGGCCTGCGCTCCCCAATGTGGATTGAGCAGGTTGCCGAAGTTTATTACGTCGAGCCGAAGCTGCAGGCTCTGCTGATGGAAAGCAGCCAGCGACTGCCCGATGCTGACATCAACCTGGTTCAACCAGGGATTGCGGCAAATGTTACGGGTGAGGAGCTTCCCGCGATTGTTCCGTAAGCAGGGAACGCTGTTGATGAAGTTGTCGAAGGCGGCCGCCTGAGCCAGAGCCGAGAGTTGCGGGTTGGAACCGGGAGCGGCGTTGTATCCGGTGAAGAGAATCTGCGTGGGGTCAAACGTGTTGGCCGGAACGTAGAGCAGGTCGTTCGCAGACTGACCGTCGGCGTTCGCGTCTCCGGAGCCGGTTCCGCTGCCAGCGCCATAAACGTAATCGTAGGGGGCACCAGAGTTACCCGTGTAAACGAACGAAATGTCCGTGTTCGTCGGGAGTCGATATGATCCGGCCGCGACGATCTTGTGCGGCATGTCGTTCTTCGATCTCGAAGTGTATTTGTCGAGCAGATTTCCGCTGACATCGCGCTGGAAGCGGAAGTTGGAACCCTGAGTGCTGCTCGTGGTGGTCGTGACGTCCCGGCCCTGCATGTAGGTATACGAGAGTGTGCCTTCGAGCTTGTCGGTAAACGCCCTCTGGAGCGTTCCTGTCAGGCTGTACATACGGTCACCCGAGGAGTTCGATAGATCGAGGACCGCGTTGCGGGTTCCGATAGTCACCGGAACGTTTCCGGCGGCTGTGATGTTCCCGTAGATCACCCGCCCACGGTTGTCAGTGTATTGCGGGCCTTGAAGCGCGAGGTTCTGATAGAAAACGCTGTTCTTGGACGTTGTGAGAAGTCCTTCGAGCGAGGCGACGAGGCCGCCAGAGAAGCGGTGATCGTAGCCGAGCGATCCCTTCAGGTATTTCGGGAACTTGAAAGTCGGATCGATTGTCGCCACCGCCGCGCCAAGAGCAGTCGTCGCACCGGGTATGGCTCCGGAGGGCGCACATTGCGTTGGAGGAGTCGCGATGTTGGCAGCGTTGAAGGCCGGAGGAAGAAATGACGTTGTTGGCGTGGTTGATCCGTTGCAGGTAAGCGAAGCGTATCCGCTCAGCCCGGAGTTTCCGAAAGCGTTCGAGAGGTAAACGAACGGAGGAGGACCGGTGAAGTACCCTAGTCCGCCACGAAGCTGATTCCGCTGAGTGCCGCCTATATCCCAGTTGAAGCCGACGCGTGGAGAGACCTGTGTCTCATTCGGTACGTCGTTCGTCGCGCGATTGTACCCACTCTGAACCGACGGATTCAACGGTGGTGTGTCCTTGAAGTGCGGCCTGTCCCATCTCACCCCCGCCGTGAACGCGAAGGTCGGCTTGACCTGCCACACGTCCTGGAGATAGTAGGAGAGAAGGCTGGCGTGAAAGGTGGCGATGCCCCCGGCTGGATCCGTCGCAGCCGGAGCGCTCACCTGATAGTTGGTCGGGGTGCCGTTCTTCAGCGCCGTCGTATCCGCAAATTGCCACGAGCCAAGCGAATTCGCCGCGAAGAGATTGACCGGCTTGTACGCCAGGTTCTTGACGCCGAGAGTGATGGAATGGCTCCGAATCGGAACGGTGAAGTTGTCGGTTACTTCGAACGTGTCCTGATCGAGCGAGTTCCCCTGCGATGAAGACTCCGTCCCGAAAACGATCCTTGAAGCGCCGGCGCCTGAACGTTGAAATCCCAGCACGGTGACTTGTGGGAACCGGACTGGAACGGTGCGGAAGTCCCTGATCGTGGTCTTATTCAGCAGCAGCTCGTTGAACATTCCGCTGGGCAGATTTGTCAGAAACTCACCTACTGTGCTGTTGGTCTTGCTGCTGAACAGATAGGAGTTCGACGAAAGTCCGAAGGTCGGAGAGGCGGCGGTTGCGACGCTCCTCGGGGCAGCGTTGGTTCGGTCCGCGCCCGAATAGTTGTGGCGCAGAATCAACCGTGTGTTGAAGGGCAAGTAGGCATCCAGGCGCGCGAATACGTTGCGGTTCGGATTCTGAAGAAGCGCTCGTTCACCGCTGCCGATCTCCGCGAACCCGTAGCTGTTGGTCATGATGTTCTGCAGCGCCGTGACTGCCGACGCCGGAACCGTGGAATCAAGCGACCCGATGAACGGGCTCACCTGAGGATTGCGCTGCTTCTGGTTCTCCATGCTGAAGAAAAAGAGAAGACGGTCCTTTAGGATTGGGCCGCCGATCGCCACGCCGTACTGCTGCTGCAGGAAGTCGAAGAGATAGGGCTGCGACCGCGTCAAGCTCTGGTTGCGCGTATATCCGTATACGCTGCCGTGAAATTCGTTGGTGCCGCTCTTGGTGATAGCGTTGATCAGCAAGCCGCCGAAATTGCCTTGACGAATATCGAAGGGCGACAGAAGGACCTGGTATTCCTTCACCGCGTCGAGAGGGATCGATTTTGCATTGGCCTGGCTGCCCGGCTGCCCCGTGGTGCCGATACCGAAGAGGTCTCCCGCCGCGGCTCCGTCGATCTGAATCGCGTTTTGCCGGACATTGACACCACCGCCCGAAAGTCCCGGTACCGATCCGCTGGTCGTTGTGACCTGGGGAACGAGCGATACGAAATCCGCAAAGTTTCGGTTGAGCGTAGGCAGACGCCGAAGTGCTGAATCCCCGATGGTAGTGCCGGTGCCCGTCTTTGTGGGGTTGATCACGGAGCTCGCTGCGCCCGATACGGTCACCGTCTCGAGCACGGCAGTCTGTTGAGCCAACGGGAAGTCCTGCTTGGTGGACTGGCCGAGGGAAACGCGGATGTTGTCGTGTGTAGCAGGCTGGAATCCGATGCGGCGGACTGTCACCGAATAATTCGCGTCCGGCTCAATGCCCTGGATGCTGTACTGTCCATTTGAACGGGACAGCCCACCGGCGCTCGCTCCGCTCTTCGAATTCCTGACCTGAATCTGGGCGCCTTCGATCGGCGTTCCATTGGCGTCGGTTACGGTTCCGCTAATGGCCCCGGTCGTCACGCCCTGGGAGTGGAGACGAGCAGAAGCTCCAGTCACCAGTGCCAGGGCCATAGCGACAGTCAAAAACAGACGTGTCTTGAGCATGATGTCTCGAAAAAAGGTGGGGAGGGAAGCCCTAAGGTAGCTTTGCGAACTTGGGTACGGCAAGAGAATTTTGTCACCGGTCGGCAACGACCTTCGTCGCTCACCGTTCTCTAACTGCCGTTTGCCACTCGGCCGGTTTTTGTGAGGTAAAAAATCGGAATTCCGAGCAGGATCACGCCCAGGACGGCGAGGGTGGGCACGCGGCTGGTCGGATCGAGGATAGCGTTGCCAAGCAGGAGGATCGTGGCAACTATGAAGACCGCTGGAACGACTGGATAGCCAGGGACCCGGAACGGCGGGTTGAAGTCGGGGCGACGGCGCAAAACGAACACCGAGCCCACCGCGAGAGCGTAGAAAGGCACGATCGCGGTAACGAAGGTGTCGGCGAGCTGCTCGAATGTCCCAATGAGGACGAAAAGCACTCCCAGCGTGGCGCTGAGACCGATCGCGACGCCCGGAGTCTGAAATCTCCGGTCGACCTTTGCGATCGGCTTGAAGAGAAGGCCGTCCGCCGCCATCGCGAAGAGTATACGCGAGCCGGTCATCACCGAGCCATTTAGCGTTCCGAACGCCGAGATCATCACGGCAACTGAAACGAAGGCGACTCCGGCGGCCCCCAGCAGCCTGTCGGCAACGTCCGCGGCCACGAGTTTGGACACTCTGATCTGCTCCACCGGCAGTACCGCGAGGTACGCGACGTTCGCCAGCAGATAGAGGGCGATGATGATGAGGGTGCCGTAGATCAGAACACGCGGGAGATTCTTCTCGGGGTCCCTGACTTCCCCGCCGACGAAACTGACGTCAGCCCAGCCATCGTAAACCCAGAGCACGGACACCAAGGCCAATCCGAAGCGCGCGAATGTAAAGCTGCCCGACGGGACGGCCGGGCTGAAATGCCCGCCCGACTGCGGCAGCCCGATGACGAGCGCGAGTATGATGATCAGCAACAAGGCGCCTGTTTTCGCCAGCGTCGTGATGTTCTGGACGAGCGATCCCCACTTCATCCCTACATAGTTGAACGTTGCCGTCAGGAGAATCGCGACCGCTGCGATGTAATGGACGTACTGGCTGTAGGGCGCCATTCTGGGATCGTGCCCGCTGACACGAACCAGGTACTCCGAGAACGTCGTCGAGATGGCGCCCAGCGCAGCGGCGCGGATGATGACGAGCTCGGACCAGCCGAAGAGAAACGCCGGCAGCCGCCCCCACGACTCGCGAATGAAGACGTACACGCCCCCGGTGCGCGGATACGCGCCCGCAACTTCAGCGAGAGTGAGCGCCCCGCAGAGCGCGAAGATGCCACCGGTGAGCCAGATTGCGAGCAGCGGAAGTGGACCCGGAAGCTTGTCGGCGATGCCGGCCGGCGACCGAAAGATTCCAGAGCCGATCGTCGAGCCGACGAGCACTGCGACGGCGCTCCACAGTCCGAGGCGGCGCGGAAGCGACGACGCCCGCGCGAACGACGAATCGCCCTCGGACGATCGCGATGAAGTCTCTGAGAGAATCGGGTCCGCCATTCGCATACGGTAGTTCAAAGCAACTCCGCGCGCGAGTAGCTTTAAGGCGCGGCGAGAATCGTCGCCGCGCACCCTTCGCATTCTCATCTCTCTCAAATGAATCAGCCCTTGGCTGGGGCAGTCTTCTGGATCAGCGCCATTGCCTGCGCTGTTGCCGAAATCGCGATCCTCCGATCCACTTTCGCGATGCGAAGCACCAAACAATCCGATCTGGTCCCAGCCGCATCCCGTGGCGGTGAGCTCGCGTGGGCGATCATTCCGGCGCTGGCACTCGCCGCCCTGTTCGTTGCCACCTGGCAGAGAGTCGAAGCCCGCGAGAGACACATGGAGATGATGGATCACTCGACCATGCAACACTCGATGGCGATGCCATCCGCGCAGGCCGAGGCTTCGCGCCAGTAGATGCCATCAATCAGAAGAATCGGCTATCTCGCGCTGCTCCTCTGCTTCGCGCAGGTGGTGTTCGGCGCGATCGTCCGTATCACGGGCTCGGGGATGGGCTGCGGAGACCATTGGCCGGATTGTTATGGATCGTTCACGCCGGCCCACAACGCGCCCACACTTCTCGTAGAGATCTCGCACCGCTACGGTGCCGCGGCGCTGTCGATCGCGATCGTCGCGCTGGCGCTGGCTGCCTGGTTCAAGCGCAGAGAGCCTGGAGTCGGCGGACGAGGCGGCGTGCTTCGCCTCGCCTTCACCGCAATTCTGCTCACGCTCGTCGCCGCGCTCTTTGGCGCCGTCACCGTCAAACTGGAGCTGAATCGGTGGGTGGTCGTCACGCATCTGGCCATCGCGATGGCGCTGCTGGCCGTTCTGGTTGTTCTGGTTGTTCGCGCCGGCGGATTTGGAGCCGCCTCCGTTCCAGCGCGATACGAGCGCACGCACCGCTCTGCCAGAGTCGCGGCCGTGCTCACATTCCTCGCATTGGTACTTGGCGCCCTCACCGCAAACACGCCGGGCGCGCCCTTCGCCTGCCAGGGGTTTCCATGGTGCAGACTGGTCGCTGCGTCTGGCGCACCGCTCAACATCCAGGTTGCGCACCGGATAATCGCCTTTTTGCTTCTCGGTCATCTGATTGGAGTCGCCATGGGCGTCCGCAAGCGGGGCGAATCGCCTGCGGTTCGCAGGGCTGCGTGGACAGCGCTTACCATCGTAATCGTCCAGGTCCTCGTCGCAGCCGCCATGGTGGAGATGCATTTGTCTCCTGCTCTCCGCTCGCTGCATCAGGCAGTCGGCGCCGCACTCTGGATCTCCGTCGTCACGCTCGCTGCGCTCGCGGGCGGGATGCGCGGGACGAGCGACATCGAGAGGATCGTCTATGAGTCGCCGTCGCGCGGAGAGTTCGCTACTCCTGAAGGGGTGAGCACGTGACAGACGTGACCGCGAAGGAACAGACGCAACCGTCGCTGCTCCGCGACATGGTGATGCTGACCAAACCGCGCATCATCTCGCTGCTGCTCGTCACCACCGTGGCGCCGATGTTCGTCGCCGGCAATCCGGGTTGGCTCCTCGTGCTCATAGTCCTCGTCGGCGGGTATCTCATGGCCGGCGGCGCGAACGCAGTCAACATGTATCTCGACCGCGACATCGACATGCAGATGTCCCGCACACGCCTCCGTCCGATTCCGAGCGGGCGCATGGGGCCCAAATCCGTATTGGCGTTCGGAGTCTTGCTCGCTACCGCCGCCACGTTTCTCCTCGCGCGATTCACCAACGTTCTAACCGCGCTGCTCGCCCTCGGCGGATTCTATTTCTACATCTTCGTCTACACTCGCTGGCTGAAGCGGACGACGCCGCAGAACATCGTGATCGGCGGCGCGGCGGGAGCGTTTCCTCCGCTCGTCGGCTGGGCGTCGATGACGGGCACGATTGATCTTACGGCCGTCTATCTCTTTCTCATCATTTTCTACTGGACGCCGCCACACTTCTGGGCGCTCGCGCTTCTGAAGCAGCGTGACTACGGGCGCGCCGGCATTCCGATGGCCCCTCTCGTCTGGGGAGAGCGCGAGACGATGCGTCAGATGCTCTGGTACAACGTGATTCTCATAGCGCTCACGCTCCTGCCGTTCACCTTCGGTGCGTTCGGAATGATTTATCTGGTCTCGGCCGCGGTACTCGGAGCGATTCTGCTCTGGGGAGTCATTCGAGTTAACCGGACCGCTGAATGGACCAAGCCCGCATGGTGGGTTTACAAGTTCTCGCTCCTGTATCTGGCCCTCCTCTTCCTCGCGATGGCGATCGACCGCAAGGTGCTCGGCTCGTGACCGCTCCGCCGCCGTACGCGATCTCGGCGCAGCGCCCCACGCCGCGGGCGCAGGAACCGGTATCGTCGCCGCGGCCCCTCGGACGACTGCTGCCCAGAATCCGGCCATATGTCTGGCGACTGGCCATCGCGTTTATCTGTCTCGTCGCGAGCGCGAGCATCGCTCTGGCGTTCCCCCAGATCGTGCGGCATCTGCTCGATGCCGCGTTCATCTCTGCCAATGGGAGCCTTCTCAACCGCATAGCAGTCGGACTGCTGGTCCTCTTCGCGATCCAGGCTCTGCTCAACTTCGTGCAGGTCTATTTCCTCACGTCGACCTCAGAGCTCGTGATCGCGAAGCTCAGAGAGGATCTGTTCGCACATCTCGTCAGGTTGTCTCCGGGATTTTTCACGGAGCGACGGACCGGTGAGCTCACGAGCCGCCTCTCGGCTGACACGACGGTACTCCAGACGGTTCTGAGCTACAACCTCTCCGAGTTCGCGCGCCAGACTCTTTTCCTGATCGGCGGGATCATCCTGCTGATTCTCACCGACAGCAGCCTGACCGCGACGACGCTTGCGGTCGTCCCGCTCGTAGTCGGTGCGGCAGTGATATTTGGACGCGCCTTGCGTCGCGCCAGCACCGGCGTGCAGGACAAGATCGCCGAGGCCAATGGCACGGCCGACGAAGCGTTCTCGCAGATCCGGACGGTACAGAGCTACACGGCGGAAGCCGAGGAGGTGCGGCGGTACGGCTCGCACCTGAGCGAGGTGATCGACGCCGCCATTCGACGCGCTCGCATTCGCGGGACGTTCTTCGGAATCATCACTTTCTGCGGATTCGGCGGAGTCGTCGCCGTTCTCTGGCAGGGAGGACGTCAGGTCCTGAACGGGAGTCTCACGGCAGGAGCGCTCGTCTCCTTTCTGCTGTATGCGCTCTATGTAGCCGGGGCCGTCGGCTCCCTCGCTTCCCTCTTCGGCGCCTATCAGGAAGCAGTTGGTGCCGCGCGTCGCGTGTTCGACTTGCTGTCGGCAGAGCCATCGGTGAACGATCCGGCGCGACCGGTGAAGCTTTCGCGTCCGCTGCGCGGCGAGATCTCGATGGACAAGGTCACGTTCCGGTACAATTCATCGCTGCCGGACGTGCTGCTCGACGTGTCACTCAAAATCGGAGCCGGCGAAGTCGTCGCCCTTGTCGGACCGAGCGGCGCGGGAAAGACGACGATCGCATCCCTGCTGCCGAGATTCTGGGACGTGACGGCGGGACGAATAACCTTCGATGGAACGGACATCCGCGATCTCTCGCTCGCCGAGCTGCGCGGCGCGATTGGAATCGTGCCTCAGGAGCCGACGCTGTTTAGCGGGACCCTCAGGGAGAACATCGCTTACGCCGGCATCGGTGCCGATGGATCGAGGCCGAGCGAGGAAGCGGTTCGCGCCGCGGCGAAAGCCGCGCATGCGGTGGAGTTCATCGAGCGGCTCCCCGATGGATTCGACACCAGAGTCGGCGAGCGCGGCGTCAAGCTATCGGGCGGGCAGCGCCAGCGAATCGCGATCGCGAGAGTATTCTTGAAGGATCCCGCGCTGGTGATTCTCGACGAAGCGACATCGAGCCTCGACAGCGAGAGCGAGAGATTTGTCGAGCAGGCGATGGAGGATTTGCTGCGCGCGCGCTCGACGCTCATCATCGCGCACCGGCTCAGTACCGTACTCCGCGCGGACAGATTGGTGGTCATCGATCGCGGCGTGATCGTCGAGGAGGGAAACCACCAGGAGCTCCTCGCCTCCGAAGGCGTCTACTCCCGACTCTACCGCGGCCAGTTCAGGCCGGGAGACATGCTCGTCGGCTAGCGAAGAGGCGGCGGCGGTCCGGTCGGCGGTGTAGTCTGTGAAGTCGGAGTGCTCGAGGCGGTCGGAGTGCTGGATGCCGCGGGCGGGATAACAGTTGGCCGAGCGCTGTCCGGCCTCCGCCCTGAGCTCACACCATTTCTGATTCTGAAAGCCACGCTCGCCTGCTGTCCCGCGACGACCGTCACGCTGTCATCCGAGTATCCCAGGCTTGGATGCCAGGCGCGAATATGATATTTGCCCGGTGGCACGGCCGGGATGCTGAAAGTCCCGTTGGCCGCCGTCTGCGCGTAGTACGGATGATCGAGCACCGCTATCCACGCGTGAGTCCAGGGATGCTGCTCGCACACGACCTCCACCTCCGCCGGGTCCTTGAAGCGGTCGACAGGAACCACCTCTCCGTCATCGTTGAATGGCGCGACCCCGGCAATCTGGCCGGTTCCGACATTGATGAAGCGGTTCGTGTGCAGCGTCTTGTCGTCGTTTCCGACGTTGAGAGTGCTGTTGGTCGAGATCACCTGAACGAAAGGATCGAGCGTGCAGCCATCGTTGGTGAGCTCGTAGCGCTGCTCGAGAGGAAACGCTTTTCCGCTTCGGATGTCGGTCAGCCAGACGATGGCGCCGCCAATACGTGTCCCCGAAAATGTGACGCCTTTCGCGAGTAAGGACATGCCGCACGCCTTCTGGTCGACCGAGGGACGAATGACCTCGGCGATCGGCGCCGCCCCCTCGAGGTCCACCGTTCCGGCAATCACGCCCCCGGCCGTAACGGGAACGACCTTATAGGGCTGAGTAGCCGGGGCGATTACTGACGGCCGCGGTGGCACGCCGTCCTCGGGAGATCTTGAGCCCGCCCGAGGATGGGCGGACGCGGTGTCGTCGCGCGAGCACGCAAGCGCAACGAGTGAGATTATGGAAAAGCAGAAAAACCGGCGGAGCATTGATGTCGGGCCGAGTGAAAGTTCGCGCAGATGAAAGGGCAAGCGATGTGCCGCGCTACTTCGCTTCGTACACGCGCTTTCCTCCGATCCACGTGGAACTTACTCTGGTGTCGAGGATTTCGGTGTCTGGCACGTGCATGATATCGCGCGTCAGAACGACGAAGTCGGCGTATTTGCCCGGCGTCAGAGAGCCCAGAATCGATTCCTGGAACCCGGCGTAGGCCGGCCAGATCGTCATGGACTGAAGAGCTTCCTCGCGTGTCATCTTCTGTTCAGGATACCAGCCACCCGCGGGCCAATTGGTCGGGTCCTGCCGGGTGACCGCGGCGTGGAAAGTCAGCAGCGGATTCACCTCTTCGACCGGGAAATCAGTCCCGTTCGGGATTATGACGCCGGTGTTGAGCAGGGAGCGCCATGCATAAGCTCCGCGAATCCTTTGGGGTCCGACGCGAGCTTCGGCCCAGCGCATGTCGCTCGTCTGGTGCGTCGCCTGCATCGATGGGATAACTCCCAGCTTCGCGAAGCGGGGGATGTCTTCGGGGCTCACCACCTGGGCGTGCTCGATACGAAAGCGGTGATCGGCTTTCGGAAACTTTCTGAGCGCCGAATCGAAGGCGTCGAGAACGATGCGATTGCCGCGATCACCGATGGCGTGGACGTTCACCTGAAAACCGCGCCGAAGCGCGATGTCCGCCCAGGCGCGAATATGCTCCGGCCTCGAAACGAGCAGCCCGGAATTGGACGGCTCGTCACTGTAGGGCGCGAGCAGTGCCGCGCCGCGCGAGCCGAGGGCGCCGTCGGCGTAGAGTTTGAGCGCTCGGATCCAGAGGTGCCCGTCGTAGAGGGCGCTCTGGGGCCCGCGCTGGATGTACGGGTTGCGCAACGTAGAGTCGGATCCCGGATCTCCGGGATCGCTCAGCATCACGTAGTTCCGGAGATTGTAGTTGCCGGCTTTGGCGAGATCTTCGTAGATCCCGATCGTCTCCGCGTCTTCGCCAGGATCGTGAACGCCCGTAAGTCCCCAGCGGTTGGCCTCGGCAATCGCGGCTAGAATCGCCTTTCTCGTGTCGTCGCGAGTCGCTGGAGGAATCGCGTGCTCGACCAGACTCTGCGCGTTGTCGACGAAGACACCGGCCGGCGCTCCCGATGCAGTCCGGATTATGCGCCCGCCCGACGGATCGGCGGTCGCGGCAGTCACGCGCGCGAGCTCCAGTGCTTTGGCATTCGCCAGCAACGCGTGTCCGTCGACTCGCTCGAGAACGACCGGATTGTTGGGGAATGCGCGAGACAACGCGTCGTGGGTGGGAAATTCTTTCGGCGTCCAGCGGTTCTGATCCCACCCGCGGCCGAGGATCCATGCGCCCGGCTTAACATCTTTCGCGAAGGCTTTGACGCGAGCGATCACCTCGTCGTATGAAGTCGATCCCGCGAGATTCACGCGCCGCAGCATGTTTCCCAGTCCGAGCAGGTGAGCGTGCGCGTCCACGAAACCCGGGACGACGGTGGCGCCATGCAGGTCGATCACCTGCGTTGCCGGGCTCACGAGCGCCCTGGCCTCCGCATCCGAGCCGACAAAAAGAACCCGGCCGCCGCGAACAGCGAGCGCTGAAACCACGGGCCGGGTGTTGTCGACGGTGTAGATCCGACCGTTCGTGAGAATGAGATCGGCTGAGGCTTGCGCTTCGAGCATAGCGGGTGCGAGCGCGATGAGTGCGAAGTAGGTTGAGAGATGTTTCATGGGGCCGGATTTTGCCGCGCGAGCCGCTCAGACACAAGGACGCAGCCGGCGTGAATTATTGCTCGTCACGCCGTGTCGCCGCGCTGGTGCTGCTCGGTGCGTGTGCGCATCTGCCATCACAGCCGCGCAGCAAGCCCGAGTACTGGGGATTCACCGGACCATGGGACCGCCGGAGCGATTCTTCGGTCAGAGCGCACGGCTCGAGCGTCGCGCGAATCATCACAGGGTGGATCGCGCTCGACACGACCAGCTTCCGCCCAATCCAGATCTACCCAGATACTATCGGCAGCCAGCCCGCCGCCGCAGCTGGCAAGATGGCACTCATTACATCCTACTTCGGAAGCCGTTTCCATCCCGAGATAATTCGCGGACTCGGCGGCAACGCCCAGGTGTCGGCGATGACGGCAGGCGCGATTGCGTCGCTGGTGGACTCCGGTGGTTATCGCGGAGTGGTGATCGACTTCGAGGGAATGACGCCACGCGATCTGGACCAGCTTCTCATCGTCACCAAGGCAGTCGCCGACTCAGTGCGCGCCCACGGCGTCTCCACCGTCGTGATAGCGGTGCCGTCGGGCGACACCGCGGCGTATCCGGCGGCGCTGTTGCTTCAGTCGGCGGACCTGATCATGCCCATGCTTTACGACCAGCACTGGAGCGGATCTCCGCCGGGGCCGATCGCCGCTCCTGATTGGGTCGCGCGCAGCCTCGGCACGCGCGTCGCAGAAGTCGGCGCCGCGAAAATTGTCGCGGCTTTTCCACTCTACGGGTATCGATGGCGCAAGAGTGCCGAAGCCGAGGTGATCAGCTACGACGACGCGCGGCGGCTCACGACGATGACCAACATTCCTCTCGAGAGGGATCACGCATCCGCGACGCTGCACGCGGTCTCGCCGGAAGGCTGGGAAATCTGGGTGAGCGATCGGGTATTGCTCGAGACGCTCGTCCGCGAGTCGAGACAACTGGGAGTGTCGACGTTTGCGCTGTGGCGACTGGGCCTGGAGGACCAGGCCGTGTGGGATTTCGTCGCCCCTTAAACGATCAGCAGATCCTTCTGATAGTCAGACGGGGTGATGAGAACCCCGTCGCGTCCGATGAATCCGTTGACCTCGCTGCGCATACCCACATCTCCATCGAGATAGACGCCCGGCTCGATCGAAAAGCCCACGCCTGGAATGAGAGTGCGCTCCTCGCGGGTCTCGAGGTTGTCGATGTGCGGGCCGGAGCCGTGCAGATCGCGCGGGTCGATGGAATGTCCCGTACGGTGGAAAAAGAATTCGCCGTAACCGCGCTTCGTGATCACCTCGCGCGCGGCGTCATCCACTTCGCCGCCGCGCACCGGCTGGTGGCCGCCGATTCTTTTCTCGAGCAGCGAGATCGCAGCATCGCGCGCGTCCCTCACCGCCAGCCAGACCTTCCTGTCGCGGTCGCTCGGCTCTCCGAGCGAACCCATCCATGTCTGGTCGGCAAAGACACCATTTTTCTCGCGCGCCCATAGATCCACGAGCAGGATGTCGCCGCGTTTGATCGTCGCGGACTTCTGGGCAGTCGGCTCGTAGTGCGGGTTGGCGGCGTTCGGTCCGATTGCGACTATAGGACCGTGGTCGGTCTCCAGGCCTTCGTGCTCGAACTTTTCCCTGATCCAGGTCTGCAGCGCGTATTCTGTGAGCGGCGACCCACCCGCGGCGCGACTTCCGGCAAATCTGATCGCCTCCTGCCCTATCTTCGCGACAACGCGGGCAGCCCGCTCGTGAGACGCGCGCTGTTCATCGCTCCACACGGCGTAAAAGCGCGAGACGAGATCCGCTGAAGTGACGACGGTCGCGCCCGCATTGCGAACCATCTCGATGACTCCAGCGGGTATACGGTCGAGGTAAGGGACCGCGTCGCCCGGCGAATATTCCATCGCCACTCGCTTTCCATTCACGAGCTCGGCGAGGAGGGACTCCAACGCGCGCCAGCTGCTGTACTTCTCCTTGCGCCACTTGTCCGGCCATCCCGCCCACGGCCCCTGCTCGATTGCGTGCGTGATCGCTACTGGAGATCCATCGCGCGGGATGTAGACGAAGAACCGGCGCGTGGTCATGCCCGGGAGCTCCAGCATGCCGACAGCGACGGGATTCAGGCCGTGGAAGTCGTAGAGCAGCCAGCCATCCAATCCAGCCACATCGAGCGCGGACTGGAGCGCGGGAAGAGATTCAGGCCGTAACACCGCTACCTATTGCGAGGTTTTTATGGCGCGCCATTCCGCGCGCCACTCGCAGGTGTCCTCGTCGCGCTCACGGCAATGAACGTGGTCGATCATCCCGCCGCCGTTCACCAGTAGCTTCAACATCTCGCGCAGCGCCGATTCGTAGAACAAACAGCCAAGAGCACCGGGCGCGGTGCCGTACGTCACGGATTCCTTGATGGTGAGCACCACCGACGCGCCGACGCGCCGCACGGACGCGCCCAGATATTTCTCGCCGGCCCTCTTGATCTGGCGGAAGGCGAGCGGACGGGCGATGAAACCGGGCAGAATGTGGATTATCTGCCGGGTGGTGCTGGAGATCATCTCGTACATTCGGTTGGCAACGATGCTGCCGGCGCGAGTGAAGATTCCTTCGGCGTCTGGTCTCCGGCCGATCAGGCGAGCGATACCGCTGGCCTCGTGAATCTGAATCTGCTGGTTTTGCTTGAGCGCGTCCTTGTAGCGCCGGATCTGCGCGATGACGGTATCGCTCAGCCCGAGTCGCTTGTTGCGATGCTCCTGCACATATTCGACATCGACATCGTCACCTTCGGGAATGTCGACAGAGCGAACTGACTCGAGAAGACTTAGTGGAACTATCGCGTTTACAGTGCCGGGCATTTAGTTGGTAGGCGGAGAGCGCAAGCTAACCGTCGCTCGAATCGCCTTCAAGCAGGAAACCGTGAAGTCGTCGCTCGTTCAAATCAAGAAAAGGGTCATCAAAGCTGGCTGAAGCGCTCTCTCGCGCGCTTGCGGGCGCAGTAATCTCGATACTCGTCGCCGCTGCCGCTCGTCGCGCGCGAACCCTTAGTACGAGTGGCGCCCTTGCCAGCGCAGTCGTCGGGACCATCTCTATCGCGGCAGGCTGGAGCTGGGGGGTTCTTCTTCTCTCGTTTTTCGTCCCGGCGAGCGCGCTGTCCAAGATCGGCAAGCAAAAGAAAGCGGACCGCGTGGGCCCGGTCGTCGAGAAGGGCGACGAGCGCGACGCCGGCCAGGTGATCGCCAACGGCGGCGTGTTCGCTGCTGCCGCGCTTGGCTTTCTTCTCGCTCCATCATCTGCGTGGTACGCGATCGGGGCCGGCGCTCTCGCGGCATCCAATGCCGATACCTGGGCAACAGAGGTCGGAACACTGGCGGGTGCTGACCCCGTATCCATCATTTCGTGGCAGAGAGTTCCACCCGGAACTTCCGGAGGCATCTCGCTAATCGGCACAGCGGGCGGCGTCTGCGGCGCGCTGTTCATCGGCGCAGTGGCTGCGTTCGCCAACTGGCCGGTTCCATTCACCGCCGTGGCACTCGGTGGACTTGCAGGCACTCTGGCAGATTCCCTGATTGGTGCGACGTTGCAGGCGCGCCGTTGGTGCGACGTATGCTCGAAGTTTACCGAGCGCCTCGTTCACAGCTGTGGCACAAAAGCGCGGCAGACGGGAGGCCTTGCGGGACTCGATAACGATGCGGTCAACTCCGTCTGCTCTGGCTTGGGCGCCCTTATAGCTTTACTTCTGTCCTGAGTGGCGCGGGCCTGGTCCGGTAGATCATGAATTCCAAGGTGACAACAGGTTCCTACAGCGGAGCGCGAGTGCTGCTCGTGAGCACGAATCGCGAGCGGCAGCCGTATCCCGTGGTACCGAACGGGCTGGCGTGCGTCGCTTCGGCCCTCGACGGAGCGGGTCACAACGTACGATTCGTCGATTTGTGCTTCGCGAAAGACCCGGTCAGGGCGGCGCGCGATGCCGCCCGCACGTTTCAACCAGACGTCATCGGCGTGTCGGTCCGGAACATCGATAACAGTGATGCGATCGCGCTCCGACACTACACGCCGGAAGCGCGCGACGTCCTGCACGCCCTTCGCGGCGCCGCGCCCGCCGCGAAAGTCATCGCGGGTGGTGCGGCATTTGGAGTCGCGCCCGAGGCGCTTTTTCGAGATCTCGGCGTCGACTATGCGGTCGCGGGTGACGGCGAGCGCGCCAGCGTCGCTCTCGTCGACGCGCTCTCTTCAGGAAATTCGATTGGCGCGCTGCCCGGGCTCGTCCGCGACCGCAGTGGAACCGTCGTGTTCACGCCTCCCGGGGAAGATGCGGATCTCGACTCGCTTCCGCGTCCTCAGCTACATCGCTGGATCGACCTCGCGCGATACCAGCGTCATGGCGCGACCGTCCCTATCCAGACAAAGCGCGGCTGCGTCTACAAGTGTGTGTATTGCACCTACCGGAACGTCGAGGGATGGGGATACCGAACGCGCGATCCGGAGCTCGTCGCGGACGAAATCCAGGAGCTGAAGGTCAACGCAGGTATCCATCACTTCGACTTCGTCGATTCGACCTTCAATTCGCCGCCGGGTCACGCCGTGGAAGTTTGCGACGCGATCACTCGCCGCAAGCTTGGAGTTCACCTCGACACCACGAATTTCACACCGGCCACCGCATCGCCCGAATTGTTGCGAGCGATGAAGGCCGCCGGATTCCGCTCCCTCGGAATTACGGCGGAGAGCGCGAGCGACCCGGTCCTGGAAAAACTCGAGAAGGGTTTCAACGCGGCCAAGGTGCGCGAGGTTGCGGAGCGCGTCGAGAAGCACGGAATCAAGACGCTCTGGATCTTTCTCGTCGGCGGTCCCGGCGAGACGCAACACACCGTCGAAGAGACTCTCGACTTCGCGAGATGGCGTCTCCAGCGGGGAGATGCTGTTTACCTTACAGTCGGACTGCGCATCTACCCGGGCACGACGCTGCATCGCATCGCAATCGCCGAGGGTGTCGTGCCCGACCAGAGCACGCTCCTCGATCCTACCTTCTATTTTTCAAGCGAATTGAGCTTCGACGCCACTGTTACTCGCCTCAAGCGGTTCGCCGCCGATCATCCGCGATTCATGTTCTCGGCTGACTCGCGATCGGCAATACTTCCCTACCTCACGCGCGCGGCATCGGTGCTGCGTCTGCCGCGGCCGCACTGGCAATACATGGGGCTGTTTCAGCGCGTAGCTCGCGCGATCGGATAAGTGACCCACCATCTCGATGCGGAAGTGATCGTCGTCGGTGGCGGTCCAGCCGGCGCATCCACTGCATGGGCGCTCTCGAGGGATGGCGTTGACGTTCTGGTGCTCGATCGCGCGACATTTCCGCGCGACAAGATCTGCGCGGAGTATCTCAGCCCGCAGGCGTCGAGAGTCCTGTCGGATATGGGCGTCCTCGACGAAATCGAAAAGACCAATCCGGCCCATCTGGCCGGTATGCGCATGCGGGCCCCGAACGGCTGCATTGCGAACGGCGAGTTCGCGGCCAACCACGGCTTCCATGGATTTCGCGACAAGGGCCTCGCGATCCGTAGAACGATTCTCGACGAAATCGTGCTTCGCGGTGCGCGCCGTGCAGGCGCGCGTATCGAGGAATCCATGCGAGTGACGGATGTCGTCCGGAATGGCTCAGACCGCATTTGCGGAGTGAAAGCCCTTGGCCGCGATGGAGAGCCACGCTTGCTCCGGGCGCGCTACGTCGTAGGGGCCGATGGACTGAGGTCGGTCGTTGGACGAAGGTTGGGCCTGCTGAAAACGAGCCGCATCTGGCCGCGGCGCATCGCCCTCGTCGCACACTACCGGAATGTCCAGGGCGTTACTGACATGGGTGAAATGCACGTCGATTACGATGGCTATTTTGGCGTGGTCGATGTCGGGGGCGGAATGATGAACGTCGCAGTCGTGATTCCGATGTCGCATGCCCGCGATATCGGCGACGACAAAACCGAATTCCTCGAGCAATGGATTGCATCGCGTCCACACCTCGCCGAGCGATTCGTGGGGGCAGAGCGGGTGACGCCGGTCCGCGCCACCGGGCCTTTCGCAACAGCGTCGCGTCATGCGTGGTCTCCAGGAGCGGCGCTCGTCGGGGACGCAGCCGATTTCTTCGATCCCTTTACCGGAGAGGGGATCTACGCGGCGCTTCGCGGAGGTGAGCTTCTCGCTCCGCATCTGTCCGAGGCGCTCGGCCGCAGCGCCAAAGACGAGAGCCGCGTACTGTCCGGCTATGACCGGGCGAGAAGGCGCGAGTTCGGCGGAAAATGGAAGCTGGAGAGAATCGTTGGCATGGCCATCGCGCACCCATATTTCCTGAACAACGCAGCGAAAGTTCTCTCCCGGCGGAAGGACATGGCGGATCTGATCGTTGGTGTGGCGGGAGATTTTATTCCCCCCAAAGTCGTTCTTAGCCCCCGCTTCCTCTTCTCTCTTTTCATCTCTCCGGCATTCACAAATTGAGCGTCAGTCCAGACGAGTTTCGCGCAGTGCTCGGCAGGTTTCCGTCGGGTGTCACGGTGGTGACGACGAAAGCCGCTGACGGATCGGACCAGGGCATGACGGTCAGCGCGTTCAGCTCGCTGAGTCTCGATCCGCCCCTCATTCTCATTTGCATCGAGAAGACAGCGTCGGCTCACCCGGCGCTGACGACCGCGCCAGGGTTCGTCGTCAACATTCTCGCCGCCAAGCAGGAGCAGGTTGCTCGTCGCTTTTCCATCGTCGACATCGACCGATTCGAGGGCGTCGGATTCATGAGGTCGGCGAACGGATACGCGATTCTGGATGATGCGCTAGGGATCATCGAATGCGCCCGATTCTCGATGTACGAAGGAGGGGATCACACGATCATCCTCGGTGAGGTGGAGTCAGCGCGCGCTGAAACCGGCACGCCGCTTCTCTACTACCGCGGCGGCTACGCACAACTGGAGCGCTGATCAACATGCGCATACTGACACCGCCGCGAAAAAGGGGAATCGAGATCCTCGACCTGCCCGACATCGATCCGCGAGTAGTGACGCGCTCCCTCGCCGATGTCGCGCGCGCCAACGCGCTTTTCGGCGGAACGAGCTCGGCAATCGTCGAGCTGAAACAGGCTTTGAAGGAAGTGCCGCCTCAGGCGACGTTGCTCGATGTAGGCACAGGGCTCGGTGACATTCCGTGCCGCGCAAGAGCGGTGGCGCGCGCCGCCGGCGTGGAGCTGACTACCGTCGGACTCGACTCAGCGAAAGCGCTGGCGTCGGCGAGCCGGTCGTCCGTCAACTTTTCTGTCTGTGCCGACGCTCGGGAGCTGCCGTTCGCGGACAACAGCGTCGACATCGTGATGTGCTCGCAGGTGCTGCACCATTTCGCAGGCAAAGACGCGCTGAGGGTCTTGCGCGAGATGAATCGCGTCGCGCGCGTGCGAGTGATCGTGAGCGACCTGAGGCGGAGCTGGATCGCGGCCGCCGGACTCTGGCTGGCTTCGTTTCCCCTGCGATTTCATGCTGTTAGCCGCCACGATGGAGTCGTTTCCGTGATGCGGGGTTTCACGCCCGCGGAGCTTTCGGATACAGTGCACGAAGCGATTGCGCGAAGACCGGTTGCACATCGCCGCCGGGCATTCCGGGTGACGACGAGCTGGGCACCGGCACACCGGTGACGCGAGAGCTCCCGCCCCCGTTTCAACTCGGCCCCATGCCACGCGAAGCCGAGATGGAGGAGGTCGATTCGCAGTACGTGCACGCGCCGGCGCGGTTGATGTTCGAGCTCGCGTCGAATGTCGAGAAGTGGCCAGCATATCTCCCACATTACCGGTACGTGCGATTCTCGGAAAAGCACTCTGATGGCGGCGGGATCGTCGAAATGTCTGCCAACAGACCATTCCTCATCCCCGGTTTGCGAGGAACGGGTGCGTTGAACTGGCCGACGTGGTGGCGTTCAGAGATGTCGATCGACGATGCAAAGCCTTCGATCCGATTCAGGCACGTCGGGGGTATAACGAAGGGAATGGAGGTGGAGTGGACATTCGGTCCAGCGCCGAATGGGACTCACGTACGGATCGTGCATATGTGGGACGGACCGAATGTTCCGGAGATTGGTCCTTTCGTCGCAGCGCACGTGATCGGACCGGTGTTCATACATGGAATTGCGTCTCGCACGCTTGCGGGACTCGCCGCCGTCGCCGAGAAAAAGGCAAGGGTTCCGAAGTAAACAGAGCGCTTTCACAAGTAAACAGAGGGTTCAGTGAGCAGACGCAGAGTTGTAATAACGGGGATTGGACCAATCACTCCAATCGGAACGACACGAGACGATTTCTGGTCGGGACTCCAGCGGGAGCGCTCGGCCGTCAGGTCGCTTACCCGTTTCGATCCTTCGCAGTTCCGGAGCCACAACGCGGCTGAGGTCAATGACTTCGTTCCGTCCGACCATCTCGATGCAAAGCGCGCCAGGCGCCTCGACCGGTTCGCGCAATTTTCGGTGGTCGGCGCGCAGATGGCGCTCGCGGATGCGAATCTCGATCTTTCGAAGGAAGACAGGGAGCGTGTCGGCGCCAATATGGGCACCGCGCTCGGCGGAATCAGCTACGCTGAGGGCCAGCTCGCGGTTTATCTGCAGCAGGGACTACGTGCGGTCGATGCGACCCTGGCGCTGGCGGTGTTCGGCGGCGCGGCGAGCTGCAACATCGCGATCGAGCTCGGTGCAATGGGGCCGAACTCGACCAATGCGATGAGCTGCGCGTCCGGCACCATCGCGATCGGCGACGCGTTCCGGCAGATCCGCGATGGTTATGCAGACGTGATGATCGCGGGAGGCGCGGAGGCGCCGCTGGCGCCGCTCTGCTTCGGAGCATTCGCTCTGATTCGGGCGATGTCCACGCGCAACGAAGAGCCCGAGGCGGCATCGCGCCCGTTCGACAGGGATCGCGACGGATTCGTGATGGGAGAGGGAGCCGCGGTTCTCGTCCTCGAGGAGTACGGGCGTGCCCAGGCGCGCGGCGCGAAGATATACGCCGAGATCGCGGGATATGGGACCACGAACGATGCGTATCACATGACCGCGCCACGTCCCGATGGATCGCAGGCCGCCCGATCGATGCGTCTCGCGCTCGCTGACGCGCACGTCTCACCGGGCGAGATCGGCTACGTCAACACGCACGGCAGCTCGACTCCGCTCAACGACACGACGGAGACTTCGGCAATCAAACAGGTGCTGGGCGATCGCGCCTACAAGATCCCGATGAGCGGGACGAAGGGCTACTACGGCCACGCGCTCGGCGCATCTGGCGCGATCGAGACGGCGATTTGCGCGCTCGCGCTCGAGCAGGAATGGCTGCCACCAACAGTCAACCTTCGGGTTGCGGACAAGGCCTGTGATCTTAACTTTCTGCCGGGTACGGGGCGGAAAGAGCGCGTGGAGCACATGATCACGAACTCCTTCGGCTTCGGCGGGATAAACGCCGCGCTGGTATTGCGCAGAGTGATCTAGGGATCGCACGCGCCGCGGCACCACTCCTTCGGGGGCAGTAATGCGGGACGCGTGGCGTCACAGCGCAGCAGAGTTCATCGGTACCTTCGCTCTCGTCTTCGTCGGAAGCGGTGCAATCATGACCGCCCGCATGTCGCAGAGCCCTGCCGGTCTGGTGGAGATAGCGCTCGCGCACGGGCTCATTCTCGCCGTGATGGTGAGCGCACTGATGCGCATCTCGGGGCACTTCAATCCGGCGGTCACGCTCGGATTTCTCGCGACGAGAAGGATCGAGCCGATGATGGCCGCGCTTTACATCGTTGCGCAGGTCATCGGCGCCATCGCGGCTGGATACGCTCTCAAGGCTGGATTCCCTGATTCGATATTCGTCGCGACTCGCGGCGGCGGCCAGACGATCGCGCTCGACATCACGGGCGGCCAGGCATTTCTACTCGAGGCGATCGCGACATTCTTTCTTGTGTTCGTCGTCTTCGGAACCGCGGTCGATCTGCGCGGACCCAAGATCGGCGGGCTGGCAATCGGATTCGTGGTCGCCGCGGACATTCTTGTAATCGGGCCACTCACGGGCGCGTCCATGAATCCGGCGCGTTCGTTCGGGCCCGCGGTGGCGAGCGGTGTATACGAAGCGCAGCTGCTGTATTGGGCTGCACCGATCACCGGTGCGCTGGTAGCGTCGCTTCTTTACGAGTTCCTGTTCATGCGCCGCGGCCGCGAGCCAGTGGACCACGGCGAGCTAAGGCCGTAGCTGTCAGGCCGTAGCTGTCAGGCCGAGCTGCGCCCATCACGCGGGGCGCAGCCGACCGCTCATGAGGAGAAACAGCAGGGTAAGCGCTGCCTGCACGAGCATCAACAAGCCCGCGAGGACGGGCGCCATCTCCATGTCGGCGGTGTTGATGTTGTGGACGATTCCCTGAATCAATCCGCCCGCGCCTACGCAAAATGCCAGTCCCTCGCCGGCGAAAAACGCGCCCGTCGCGATGCCTCCCCAACGGTCCAGATCGCCGTGTAGGTACAGGATGGTGTAAGCGCCCTGAATCAGGAGCGATCCGCCGATGAACAAAACGATGAGTGGAACACGCTGCCACATCGTTGCCCAGGTCGCTATGAGTACGAGTCCACCGGCGCAGTTCGCAATCGACGCAAGCATCAGGAGCATTTTCAACATGAAAAGTTCTCCCATTGGGATAGTGAGCGCCGGGCGCGGGATACTATGCATTGCTGCGGACGCGAAACTCGCCGCTTCTCGCGACGTGGATCAGGCCGAGAATTGCCTGCGTCACGATCAGCGTCCGACGCCGGCAGCGGTGTTGACGGTTGAAGCGGCGATTAGGGCGAGGCGCAGCACGATACACACTCCGTAGGTGACAACCCTAAGATACGGATTTACTTTGCGCTGTCAAGTACTTTGCATTAGTGGCCGGGAAGCCCGCTCCTGGGGCCAGAGACTACTCTATTTCTTGCCTTCCACCGGCGCCCCGGCTTCCTGCCAGGCTCGCCATCCGCCGGCCATCGAGGCGACGTTCGTGTAGCCCATCTTCTGAAGGCTGTCCGCCGACAGGGCTGAGCGGAATCCGCCGCCGCAGTAGAGGATCAACTCGGCGCTTTTGTCCGGCACGCGCTGCTCTATGTCCCGCTCTATCACACCTCTGCCCATGTGTTCTGCGCCACGGGCACGTCCGGCGGCCCATTCGGTGTCCTCGCGCACATCGATGAGCCTTGCCTTCCCTGCCTCGAGCTTACGGCGCGCCTCGTCGACATTGACCTCCCGCACGCGGGACTTCGCGTCGTCGACGATCTTCAGGAATTCAGGCGAATGCTTCATAGGCCCGCCGGCGCGCGCTTCCCAGTCAGCCGACGCAATCCGAGGTGTGCGCTGCGACGCGCGACGAGCTGTGCCCCTGCAACTGCAGCCGCTGAGAGCACGGTCCACGCGAGCGCCTGGGACCAGCCTTCGCTCTGGTGCCAAAGGCCATCCGGGGGATCCTCGTGCTTCCACGCACGCCAGCCGCTTTCGAGCCCGCGCTCGACCAATGTACCCGCCACCATCGCGGCGCCGGCGCCGACCAAGAGCCAGGTCGTTCTGCGCGAATCTGTCTTGTATCTCACTCCCACCTCCGATTTGAGCTGGTAAGAGTGGCAAGCGGGGTGCCTGAACAGGCCCGTTCTTGGGCAGTTGGATCGAAAGCAAACTTAACAGTTGTGTTCAGTTGTGTTCAGTTGTGTTCAGTTGTGTTCATATCCGCGAATCAGACGTGGCAACTTGCCAGCCCGCGCTTCTCGAGGTACCGCTGGTGATAATCTTCCGCGAGGTAGAAAGTCGAAGCCGGCGTGATCTCCGTCACTATCGGGCGGCGGAACCGCGCACTCGCTTCCAGCAGCGCCTTCGATTCCTCAGCAGCTCGCTTCTGCTCGGGCGTGTGATAGAAAACCGCGGAACGGTACTGCGTGCCGACATCCGGCCCCTGCCGGTTGAGCGTCGTCGGATTGTGATTCTCCCAGAACACGTCGAGGAGCTTGTCGTACCTGACCTCGGCTGGATCGTACGTAACCTGCACCACTTCAGCGTGCCCCGTTCGCCCGGTGCACACATCCTTGTAAGTTGGGTTGGGCAACGTGCCGCCGAGGTAGCCGACGACGGCATCCTTCACGCCGGGAACATTCCTGAATGTGACCTCGACGCCCCAAAAACAACCCGCTCCAAAAGTCGCCAGCTCCATCACCAACCCTCCCGCTTTCTCAATGATGTGATGTGGGCGACGTGATGCCGCCCGTGCCACGCATACAGTCCGAGCATCTGCTCGAGTGTTAATACCCGACCGTGTTCCGGATGCCGGAGCTCGCGCCGGAAGGCCGCCTGGTCCATCGACCGAAGCAATGCCAGCCAGCGGAGGTGCAGCGCATCGAGCAGGTCGAGGGAGACTTCGATCGGCACATTCTGGGAATCCGGCAGCTCGGCCCACGCCGCTTCTTCATATGTCCTGATGGTGGGCACGTCCTCCGTCAGCGCGAGCTTGAACCGCGTGTACGCGTTCATGTGGCTGTCGGGCACGTGATGAATCACCTGCCTGACCGTCCAGCCGCCTGGCCGGTATCGCGTGTCCAGCTGCTCGCGCGAGAGGCCCTTGACCGCGGATCGCAGCGCTGCCGGCGTCTCAGCGATCGCGGCGATGAACTTGGAGTGGTCGGCTTCGCTGATTGGCGCATCCCAGCTGAATTTTCCAACCGGATAGCGAAGGTCGGGTTCCTGAACTGTGGTCGCCATGGGAGTGATTGAAAGAAGTTAGGCGATGCGCTCCGGCAGGTGGACAGCTACCGCGGAGCCATTGGCAATGAAAGCGGATACAGGTGCTCCTGAGACAATACTAGCAAATGGCTCGTCGTAAAATTCCCGCAGCGGCCCCTCGAGCTCCCACAGCGCGTCAGTCCAGACTTGCCACGTCGGGTGGTCGACGCGGTACTCAACCGTACCTCCATCGCGCTGCCTGGTGTAGCCCCACCCGCGTTCCGACAAAAACTCCTCGTGGGACCCGGATCGAATCTCCTGGCTGGTGCCATCAACATGCAGCGCGAGACGGCACGGATCGCTCGAGCCGCCGAACAGGTATTCCACGCTATGGAGCTTGCCGCTCGTCTCGACGATGGTGTGCTGCATTGAAACGGTGCGATAGGGCTCGTTATAGGTGAGCTTCGCCGTTTCGGCAACGAGGGTTAGCGGCACCAGCTCCCGGATGAACACGACCCCTCTCCGCAACTCGCCTCCGACTTGCCGGCGAACGTAGAGCCGGAGATTCACTTCCTCGAAGTTCTGATGGAAGAGGGCTGGTAGCCCCAGCAAGTGTGTATCGAGAAACAAAAATGCGACGAGGCTCACGAAGTGGCGGCCGTCTCTATCGTCGAGCTCAGTTCCCCTGGGTACGTACGGCGCGAGGACGGTCGGATCGACCTCGAAGTTGAGCATTGCGAGGTAGCGCCATTCTGCGGTGAGGAACGTAAGAGTCACGGTCCGCTATAGTTTCCTTAACTGCACCCCTCAAACCATTTGACTTCGGGAAGCCGGCCCGCGCGGAAGCTCGACACACGCGTGCCGTCTGTCTCGAATACGAGCGCTTTCCCCGCGCTGGCGCTGTCACCAAGCATCACCAGATAGTGCCCGCCGGGGATGATCTTGTGGGGCTCGACCTGGAGCTCTTCACCGTAGATGCTCTTCACCCGATCCTCGGTGTCGCCGATCTTCGCGCCGTCCTCGGTCGTAACCGCTCCGGTGTCGACGTCGATGCGCACAACCTTCCCCTTCACTACCATCGCGCTCACGCCGTCGGGAATTCCGGCCCCGACCGCGGGGAAGACGAAGTCGCATCTGGTGTTCATGTTCGGGTTCTCGTTGAGGAGACCCATGTTGACGGCATCATCGAGCGTCATGCCGATCTGGATCTGTCCGAGCCCGTCCTCGTTGAGCGCGAGGTCGCTGACGGTGTCGTGCGCGGCGCCGTTCGGGCCAGCCCGGCCCTTCACCGCCTTCTCGTCGCCCTTGTCGCAGGCGAACGCGAGCGATACGACGACCATGATGACTGCAAACGAGCTGAGTGGCGACCGAATGATCATGTACCCACCTGGTAGTATCGTTCCTGATAGCGCGCGATCGACTCGTTGATTACCTGCGCCGCTACTTCGCTTTTCTCCCAACCTACGATCTCGACGCGTCTTCCCTCGAGGTCCTTGTAGATATGGAAGAAGTGCTCCACTTCCTTCAAATAATGCTGAGAAAGATCGGCGATGTCGAAATATTCGTGGTAGTAGGGGTCGTGACACGGCACCGCGATGATCTTGTCGTCCGGCTCGCCGCGGTCGAGCATCTTGAGCACGCCCAGAGGCCGGCAGTCGATCTGACAACCCGGAAAGGTAGGCTCGTTGATGCGAACGAGAATGTCCAGCGGATCACCGTCTTCGTGGAGCGTGCGGGGGATGAATCCATAGTCGCCGGGATAGTGCATCGAGGAATAGAGAACCCGATCGAGTCGGATCAGCCCGGTCTGTTTGTCCAGCTCATACTTGTTACGGCTGCCGCTCGGGATCTCGATCAGCGCGGTCACCTGGTCGGGAGGATGAATCCCGGCCGCAAGATCGTGCCACGGGTTGATCACGCTGTTATTCGGTCCATGGTGCCCTTGTAGCTCATGGGCTCTTCCTCTACGCCAAAATTGTGCGCGGCCAGCTCCGCCACTTTTTCCATCTGCTCCGGCGACAGCTCAGGCTTGTCGGAAGCCTCGGCGAATTCCGCCAGCTGCTCGAAGTCGTAGATGTTGGGCAGAGTCGTCACGACACGCGGCTCAGCGAGAAGCCATTTCAGCGAAGCCTGCCCCAGGGTCATTTGCGTCGTGAGAAAGTCGAGCGTCCGAACCTTCCGCAGGCCGTTCGTGAGCCACGAGCGAGGGCGGTGCCGGCGGTGGTCATTGGCAGGGAACACCGTGTCTTCGGTGTACTTCCCTTCCAGCATTCCCGAGGCGTGCGTGACGCGGATGTTGAAGCAGCAGTTGGGCGCGAACCCGTTTGCCGCCTGAATCATCGCAGTTCCGGGATGCTGCTCGAGGATGTTCCAGATCATCTGGATGGTCCCGATGTCGCTCTCCCGCTCGCACAGCTCGACGGCTTCGTACAGCCAACCGATGGCCGGACCAAACGCCGCGCCCCACACGCCGATCAATCCTTCGTCCTTCATCTCACGCAGCGCTTGCCAAATCGCCGGGTCGCGCACGTGCTCCATCTTGATGTTGTGCAGCTGGAGCACATCGATGTGGTCCGTTTCCAGCCGCTCGAAGCACTTGTCCAGGGCGAAGCGCATGTAGTCCCGGTCGAATTTCTGCGGGAGCTCGCTCTGTCCCCGGCGCGCTGCCTGCGCGGCGGGATCGTAGATGTCGTATCCGATCTTCGTCGAGTAAACGACCTCGTCACGCTTACCGCGAAACGCCTGCGCGAGCTGATGCTCTCCGCGTCCGTTGCCGTAAGTGTCCGCGGTATCGAAGAACGTCACGCCAAACTTAGAGTGGGCGTCGCGCAGCATCTCGACTGCTTCATCGTCCGTCTTCTCGCCCCACCAGCCGGTCGAGAGCGTCCACGTCCCGAAGCCAACCTCGCTCACCTTGAGGTCGGTTCCGGGGAAGAGTCTATAGCGCATTTTCGGAGCAGGTCATGGTGGACGTACAAGTTAATCGCGCGAAGGGTGTCGTGCCCGTCGTGCCACATCCCGCCCAGGACGCCCGTCGAACCTTCTCGACCGGCTAGTCTATTTCAGCTTTTTGATCCAGTCGGCGAGGGCGGGAACGAGCTCCGGAACGACAGGAATCGTCGGATCAGTGTAGAGCTTCGCCTGCGCAATGGCATCTTCGCTCAACGCAGCTCGAAAAACGTGATTCGCCGCTGGAATCACGACCAGCTTTGCCGCCGGCTGCGCCGCCTTGAGGGCCCGCGCGTCCGACTCTCTGATCTGAACGTCGCGTCCGCCCTGAACGATCAGCACGGGAACCTTCACTTTCGCGATCTCCGCCGTCGGATCGTACTTCACCCAGCTCTGCATGAATTTCCGATTGACCGGCAGCAGAAGACCGCGCAGTCCCGGGTGCACATCACCCGGCTCTTCACCTCGAAGGTAGCGCGACGAAGCCGAGTCCCACTTGAGGAGATCCGCCAGTGGAAGCTGCCTGGAGATCTGCTCGCGCAGGATCGGCAGGATTGGCTTGCCGGCACCGGACATCATCACGATACCCGAAACTGGCGCTCCGCGATTGGCCGCCTGCAGCACGAGCTCCGCGCCTTCGCTGTGTCCGACCAGAACGACCTTCGAGAATCGGGGGTCAGCGACGAGTGTCCTTGCGCCGGCGATCACGTCGGCTATGAAGTCGTCGATCGAGGTCGCAGACAGATCGATTTTCTTGACGTTGTCGCCGACCGCTCTCTTGTCGTACCGCACGGACGCAATCCATGCGGTGGCCAGCTGCCACGCGAGGATGGCGTAGAGATTCGAGTTATTCTGCGCGCGCAGAACACCGGCGGAGTTTCCATTTCTATCGGTGGGACCTGATCCCGCGACAATCAGCGCCACTGGAATCTTCCCTTTGTATTTCGCGGGAAGAGTGAGCGTCCCGGGCAGCGTTAGAGTTCCGCTCTGAAAGCTGAACGGGATTTCTTTCACCGTTTTGGGTGGGACAGTGTCGATTCCGCCGGCGACCGGACCGGTCTGCCGCGGTGTGGAGCTCGCTGTCTGCGCTGTCGCTGAGGTCGTTACGATCAACGCAAGCGCAAACGAAATGAGAAATCGCGCCGAGACTGGTATCGATGGTTTCATGGTTGAGCGTCGGTTATGGAAAGGTCTGGCGTTTACTAAATCGCGGGCTTCGCCGGCGGTTGCTCCCGCTTCCACTCGCGATAGGAGTAGAAGAGAACTGCCGCCGTAGTCATAAGGATGACGGTGAAGAGGACGACATGTGCCCATTGCACCCACACGAGCGATGATAGCGCGATGATCAGCCCAGCCGCGACGAACAGGCGTCCCCCAAAGCGATGCGTTTTCTCCCATACGCGGTCGCTCGACAGGGTCCACGGAGTTCGAATCCCGACGAACCAGTTCGGCCGCGCGCGCGGAAGCAGATTCCCGATCACTACCAGCAGAATCCCAATGCCGAATGGCATCACTCTGGCCATATCCACCTGGTGGCCGAGCGACGCCCGGAGAACGACGATGTGGAGGCCGAGCATGAAAAGCATTACCGAGACGATGATCCCTTCGAACGCGCCGCCAAACTTCGCGTAGTTCGCGCCCCGCGGATCGATCGCGGGCAGGATCCGGAAAAGGCCCCACATCACTAGCAGAACGGCGGGCAGGATGAACGTGCCCACAATGCGGCTTCCCCATTGGTCCGGCTGGCCGGTCATGTTCCAATGCGTTGGCACCAGCCCCGGCAGTCTCGGATAAACGACGGCCGATATGACGAAGGCAGCGACGACGATGAGCGCTGGAATCCATTTACGCATTTGATCTCCGCGGGCCAAGCCACTTGATGAGATTCTCGACTACATCCTGAAACACGGTGGTGTTGAGCTCGTACACGATGTGCTGTCCGTTCCGCTCGGCGAGGATCAGCCCCGCGTCCTTGAGAACGCTCAGGTGGCGGGAGATGGTCGCCCAGCTCGTGCTGAACTTGTCGGCGATCTCTCCCGACGTTCGCGGTCCCCCGCGCAGCATCTCGAGAATCTCGCGGCGGGTAGGATCGGAAAGGGCTCGGAAGACGTCGTTCATGGGATAGTTAGTTAATTAGCCAACTGTCTAATTATATCCTGGCGCTCGATTCCGTCAAGACTTTCTTTGGGCTAGAGCCTGGTCGCGGCTTCCGTCGCGAAATAGCTGACGATGAAATCCGCACCTGCCCGGCGGATGCCGAGCAACGACTCCATCATCACGAGCTCTCTGTCGATCCAGCCACGGTCGGCGGCGGCGCAAATCATCGCGTACTCACCGCTGACCTGGTATGCCGCCACGGGATATCCCGTCTCGGCTTTCACGCGCGCGACGATATCCAGATACGGCCCTGCCGGCTTGACCATCACTGCGTCAGCGCCCTCCTCGATGTCCGCCAGAACTTCGCGCATCGCCTCCTGCGCGTTCCCGGGATCCATCTGGTAGCCGCGGCGATCACCAGTCTGAGGGGCGGATTGGGCCGCTTCGCGGAATGGACCGTAGTAAGCCGAAGCGTACTTCGCGGCGTAGCTCAGGATCGAGACGTCGGAAAATCCGGCGCCGTCGAGTGACGTCCTGATCGCTTGTACCCTTCCGTCCATCATATCACTCGGCGCGACGATGTCGGCGCCGGCGCGCGCGTGGGACAGGGCGGCGCGCGATAGAAGATCGAGAGTGGCATCGTTGTCGACCTCGCCGTTTTTCAGCACCCCACAGTGCCCGTGATCGGTGTACTCGCACATGCAGACGTCGGTGATCACCACCAGCTCCGGGATCTCCTTTTTGAGAGCCCGCACTCCCGCCTGCACCGCACCCTTGTCGTCCCACGCCGACGACCCGGTGGCGTCCTTCGTCTCGGGCACACCAAAGAGAATGATGCCGCCGACTTTTGCCTTGGCGGCTGCCTCGGCATCGCGGAGCATTTCGTCCACCGACGTCTGATTCACACCGGGCATCGAGCCGACCGGGCGCCGAAGCTTCTTGCCATCCCGGACGAAAGCAGGCAGCACCAGCTGCGATGGGACGAGGTGAGTCTCGCGAACGAGGTTGCGAAGCGCGGCGGTCCGCCGCAGGCGACGCGGACGATAGTTTGGAAAGCTGGACACTCTTACTCTGGTTGTGGCGCGGGTAGTTTGGATAACTGACGGAGCTCGACGAGCATGCTGCTGCCGCCGCGAGAGCGGATCTCGGCGGCGAGCTCCTCGCCGGTTTCTTCGGGCGAGCCGGGGTCGAGCACTCGGGACCCGCGTACGATGTGTGTCCCGGTCAGGTCGGCGAGCATACCATATAATGTAGGCGTCCCCCCAATCGCACTGACAACTGCTCCGATCGGCACCTGACATCCGCCGTCCAGGGCGGCCAGGAAAGCGCGCTCGGCCCTCGTTGCGAGCGACGTTCCAGGGTCATCGAGCGGGGAGAGCAAATCCCTCATGCGGGTGTCGTCGCTTCTCGCCTGAATCGCGATTGCACCCTGTCCGGGCGCGGGAAGCCAATCCGGCAGCTCGAAAAACATTGTGATACGGCGCTGCACTTCCAGCCGAATGAGTCCCGCCGCCGCGAGAATCGCGGCGTGAACCTGTCCTGTCTCGACTTTTCCGAGGCGAGTCGGAACGTTGCCCCGCAGCTCCACCACTTCGAGATCGGGTCGCCTCGCAATTAGCTGTGCACGCCGACGCAGACTGGACGTGCCCACTCTCGATCCCGCCGGCAAGTCGTCGAGATTTTCCGCGCCGGTCTGACGATTCACAATCAGTACATCACGTGGGTCTTCCCGCTTCAGCTGGGCGATCACTTCCAGCCCGTCGGGAGAATCGGTGGGGAGATCCTTCAGAGAATGAACCGCGCAGTCGATCTTCTTCTTCGACAGCGCAACCTCGAGCTCGTGGGTGAACAATCCCTTTGCTCCAATCTCGGAGAGCGGTTGATCGAGCTTCTTGTCGCCGGTAGTCTTGAACGTCACGAGCTCGCAGGTGATTCCGCGCGCGAGAAGGGCGCTCTCGACGAGACGCGCCTGGCGGACCGCGAGCTCCGACGCGCGCGTCCCGATTCTTACGACGGACGGATCGAGCTTCTTCGCCTTAGAAGGCACTGCGCACTGCTGTTACGAGACCGTCGAGCGTCGATTCCTTTGCTTCCGCTTTCACTTCGATTCCCACTTCGCGCAGCACTTCCGAAGTCTGCGGGCCGATGGAAGCGGCAGGAACTCGAAGCGCGAGCTCCTCTCCAACGGCGTCAACGTAGCCCCGCACCGCCGAGCCCGAAGTGAAGGTGACGAGATCGACTTTCCCAGCCTCGATCGCCCGTGCCAGCCTCTCCGCGCCCTCGCCATCCGGAGTCGCACGATAGGCCTCCATCACTGTGACATCGGCGCCGATCTCTTTCAGCCCCATGGGCAGCACATCCCGCGCGCCTTCCCCGGTGACGTAGAGAATTTTCTTTCCGGCAACATCGTCTCGCGCGCTCAGGGTCTCGAGCAGCGCTTCGGCAACGAACTTCTCCGGGATCACATCAACCGTTATTCCGCGCTCCAGAAGCGCCCCCGCGGTGGCGGGACCAACGGCAGCGACCTTCAGTCCCGCCAGCGCGCGCGCGTCCTTTCCCTCGCCGAGGAGCTGCTCCCAGAAAATCGAAACGGCGTTCTGACTGGTGAAGATCAACCAGTCGTAGAGCGAGAGGCGTCCAATGGCGGCGCACATCGGTGCGAGATCGAGCCGCGCGATCTGCATCGCCGGCATCTCGAACACATCGGCCCCGAGGTCTAGCAACTTCTCGGTCAGCGCCTGGGACTGTTGCGTTGCCCGGGTAACTACGACGCGCTTTCCAAACAGCGGTCGCCGCTCGAACCAGCTCAGCTCGTCGCGCAACACGACAGACCAGCCGATGACTATGATGACGGGCGACGTGACGTTCTGCTCCACCGCTTTTGCCGCGATTGTCTCGAGAGTCGCGACGACGGTGCGCTGGCGCGGGTGCGTTCCCCACTGGATCGCAGCGGCCGGGACTTCTCCCGGCATTCCGCCCTTCAACAGCGCGTCGGCGATCGCCGAGAGCTTCTTCGCTCCCATATACAGCACTATCGTTCCGCCCGATTTCGCGAGAGCAGCCCAGTTGGTCTGCGTGGTCGGCTTCGCGGGATCCTCGTGGCCAGTTACGAAGGTGACGGATGTCGAGAGTCCCCGGTGCGTCACGGGGATGCCGGCGTACGCGGGCGCCGCGATTCCGGCGGTGACTCCCGGCACCACTTCGAACGCCACCGAGGAATCATTCAACGCCTGCGCCTCCTCGCTGCCGCGCCCGAATACGAATGGATCGCCGCCCTTGAGACGCACCACTCTCTTTCCTTCGCGCGCCAGCTTGACGAGAAGCTCGTTGATCTCGGTCTGAGTCACCGAGTCTGTCTCGCCCGCGCGCTTCCCGACGTAATAGAGCTCGGGTCTTCCCGTTGCGCGCGCGCCTGGCGGAAGCAGCGCCGAGTTGGCGAGCGCATCGTAAACGACGGCATCGGCAGAATCGATGAGCTGCTTGCCTCTCACGGTGATTAGACCAGGATCACCCGGACCAGCTCCGACCAGAAAAACCGTTCCTTCTATCACCCCACGCTCGCTTCTGGTGTCATACCAACTTTGCTCGACCACGCCGCATATTCTGCCGGGGAAATCTCCGATGGCTTGATCTCGCTTCTTCCGCCCCAGAATACGTTCGTGTAGAGAACGGGAATGCCGGCTTCCGCGAGATGCCGATCGATTCCGGCCTTGTGCTCCAGCACCAGCTGCTTGTCCGTCCCGTGCGCGACCGCCATGACGTTAACGTTGGCGAACTCCGGTCCGCCTTCCCGCCAATACGCATGCGTGAGTATGTGATGCCTGCCGATTTCCTTCCCGGTCTCGATTTCTCTGCCGGGCGGAACACGCCAGTGGAAGAGCGCGTTATAGCGTGTAACCCGCTCGCCCGTAGCGGATGGCTTGACGTGCTCGAGGAAAGTAGAGAATCTGCCAATCACCTCGCGCGCGCTCAGCGAGCGAGCGACGCGAACGAATTCTTCCTTCGGTACGCCGGCTTCATCCGCACGTCTAAGCCAGGGATTCGATGCGATCTCGTCAACGGTGAGCTCACGCTTGAGCGTAGTCAGGACGCGCCACTCGAGCGGGGTAAGCGCGACGATGTTCGTATCGAGGACGCGCCCGGGCTCCTCGCTCCTCGATCCGGGCTCCATGCCGCGTCGGCGGACGTGTCCCACGCCGAGCGCGAACAGTCGCTTCGCCGGCATGATGCGGAAACTGTCCGCACCGACCTTCTCCGCGAGAAACCGGCAGTGGCGCTCCATCGAGAATCCCTGCGGCACCTTGAGCGTCGTCCACAACCTGTAAACCGATCCAGGCGTCTCGGCATCCGTCGATCGAATCACTACGTGGCCAGAGAAGGGATCCTCCTTGACCATGTAGTTGAAGGCCGAGTCGAGATCGTCGGCCGCTACACGCCAGGCGATGAGGGCGCCCGGCGCGAGATTCGTCGCCATCAGCGTCTGCCTGATGCGCCTGATCACTCCCGCGGCGAGCATGGCGCGCAGCCGCTCGAGCACGGTTTCCTCGGAAAGCCCGGTCACCGCGGCTATCTCCGCGAACGGCTCCTCGACGAAGCCGGCGATGCGATCCTCCGACACAGCGAGGATGCGCGCGTTGATAGGATCGGATACCTCGGTTGGAGCCGAAGGAGCAACGGAAAGATTTGCCGCCATCGAGTTCAATTTAAGCGACGTTGTGAGGTACTGCCTCTGCAGAGAGGCCGATATGGCGGGGGTGAAGTCATTCGCCCGGAACTTGCCACTCTGGCGAGAGCCGCGCAAAACGCTATATCCTTGCCTCTCACGGCAATTCGGCGACAACCACTTCGCGCCAATGACTGACATCGACGTTCTGCTGACGGAAACCCGTAGGTTTGAGCCTCCGCCGGAGTTCAAGCGCACCGCCAACGTTTCGTCGCCCGAAATTCACGACAAGGCGGCGAAGGATTTCGAGAAGTACTGGGCCGAGCAGGCGCGGGAGCTCGAGTGGATAAAGCCGTGGAGCAAAGTCCTCGATTGGAAGCCTCCACACGCGAAATGGTTCGTCGGCGGCAAGCTGAACATCGCCGCCAACTGCATAGACAGGCACATCCGCGGAGCCAACAGGAACAAGGCTGCGATCATCTGGGAGGGCGAGCCGGGAGATCGCAGGACGCTCACTTACTGGGATCTCTACGTCGAGGTCTCGCGCTTTTCAAACGTTCTGAAGAGTCTCGGGATAAGGAAGGGCGATCGCGTCGCGATCTATCTCCCGCTCATCCCCGAAGCTGCGATCGCGATGCTTGCGTGCGCGCGCATCGGAGCGATTCACTCCGTGGTCTTCGGCGGATTCTCCCCGGAATCACTGCGCGACCGCATCAACGATGCCGAGGCGAAGGTCCTGATCACCGCAGACGCCGGGTACCGCCGCGGCCAGGTGGTGCCGCTCAAGCGCAATTCGGATAAGGCGCTCGAGGAAACGCCGTCAATAAAACACGTAGTCGTCGTCCAGCGGCGTCCAGGCAGCAGCGGCGACGAAGCTTTCGCTGAAATGGTCGAGGGGCGCGACCACTGGTGGCACCGCCTCATGAAAACTACGGAGACCAGGTGCGACCCCGAGCCAATGGATTCCGAGGACGTTCTCTACATCCTCTACACATCCGGCACGACGGGCAAACCGAAAGGCATCGTGCACACCACCGGCGGATATCTCACCGGCGTTGCGTCGACGACGAAAATGGTGTTCGATCTCAAAGACGACGATGTGTTCTGGTGCACCGCCGACATCGGCTGGGTGACCGGGCACTCCTATCTCGTGTATGGTCCGCTCGCGAATGGCGCGACCTGCATGATGTACGAGGGGGCTCCTGACTGGCCGGAGCGCGATCGGTTCTGGGATATCTGCGAGCGATTCGGCGTCACGATCCTTTACACTGCGCCGACGGCGATCCGCGCATTCATGAAGTGGGGCGAGGAGCATCCGGCGAAGCACGACTTGTCGCGGCTGCGCCTGCTCGGCTCCGTCGGTGAGCCGATCAATCCGGAAGCGTGGATGTGGTATCGCGAGCACATCGGAGGAAATCGTTGCCCGATCGTCGACACCTGGTGGCAGACGGAAACGGGCGCGATCGTGATCTCCCCGCTGCCTGGCATTACTCCCACAAAACCCGGAAGCGCGACGAAGCCATTGCCTGGTTTCAGCGCCGACCTCCTCGACTCGCTGGGCAAACGCATCGAGGTCGGTGGAGGACTTCTGGCGCTGACGCAGCCGTGGCCCTCAATGCTGCGCACGATCTGGGGCGACGACGATCGCTACATGCAGACCTACTTCACGAAGTGGCCGGGCCGCCCCGACCTGTATTTCCCGGGCGACGGCGCGAAGCGCGATCCCGATGGTTATTTCTGGATCCTGGGCCGAGTCGACGATGTGCTCAACGTCGCGGGGCACCGGATCGGAACGATGGAAGTGGAGTCAGCGCTTGTCGAGCATCCCACGGTGGCCGAGGCGGCCGTCGTCGGCCGTGCGCACGAGCTGAAGGGCCAGGCGATAGTGGCGTTCGTGACGCTTCGCGACAAGAGCAAACAGAGTCCGGCGCTGCGTGACGAGCTGCGCGAATTCGTCGCCAAGAAAATCGGAGCGCTGGCGCGCCCCGACGACATTTTGTTCTCCGCCGATCTTCCCAAAACACGGTCAGGAAAAATCATGCGCCGGCTGCTCCGCGACATCGCCGAAGGACGCGCGTTGGGGGACACGACCACGCTCGCGGATCCCAAAGTCGTCGCCAGCCTGAAGGACCAGTATGAAGACAAGGAAGGGTGATTTTCTATCACCCAAAGGTGGTACGCCCGACTAATGTTATCCCCTTCGCGGCTAAGGGCTTAGATGGCAAACCCGAACAAACGCCGACGCAGTTTAGAGGTGGCCCAAAGGGCCAAATCATTTCTTTGTTTTGGAGCCAACGGTTGTAGATTGAATGGTCGCAGGAAGCCTGAAAAACAGCCCTGCGAGACGCCGACTTCTCGTATGAACCTGGGCGAGAAAGTCAAACGGATTTCTCCTGTTTTCGGGGTGAAAACCCTGTTGCTGGAGAGGTCCGTTTTCGTCTTATAGGTAGCGACACACAACTGATTTGAAACGGACCGGTTCTCAGCCACAGGCTAGTGACCGGCACCATCAACCATTCTTCGGAGATCTAAAGACATGAAAGCGACCCGTAATCTTCTGGCCGCGATGGTGCTCGGAACTGCCATCACTGCGAGCCAGGCATACGCGCAGTGCAGCGGCAACGCTGGCAGCTGCAACACCACCAACACCGCCTCGGTCACCGTTGGCGCGCTGGTCAAGCTCGGCATGAGCTCGCTGACCACGACCCTGACGAACCCGACCGCTGATGATGTCGATGCCGGCAACGTGCTTGCCGACGCAGGCCCGAGCTTCACGATCAAGTCGAACCGAAGCTGGACCCTGAAGATCAAGTCGCAGAACGCAGCGAGCTGGACATACGTCGGCAGCAACGCTGGTGTGAAGCCGATTGGCGACCTGGCATGGTCGACCGCGGTCGGTGGCACCTTCGCCGCGATCACAGCTTCAGACGCGACGTTCACCTCTGGCGCAGGCGCGAGCAATGGCGTCGCGGCACAGGCCTTCTTCCGTACGAGCTGGTTGAGCGATTTCACGAGCGCAAGCAATGCTCCTGGTACCTACAGCTTGCCGATCGTGTTCACCTTGACGGCTCCGTAACTCATGCAACATTCTCGCTCTCGCTCGTCCGAAAGGGCGGGCGCAGAGCGTAGAGGGCGAGTGCGGGGAACCGTACTCGCCCTTTGCGCTGTAGGAGTGGTGGTCTCGCAACGCGCTTCAGCCCAGCTGCTCGTAGATCCGCTCGAGGTGACGATAGTCGCCGGCGGCACCAACCGCGTCTCCGCCAGCTTCTCCCTGTCGAACACATCCGACAAAGCGGTGCAGGCCACGATCACGCGGTCGGACTGGGACCGAATCGAGAACGGCGACAACCGCTTTCTCCCATCAGGCTCCACCGGGATGTCGTGCGGCAAGATGCTGAGCGTCTCGCCTCTCTCGATCCGTGTAGAGCCCCACACCTCACGCGTTGTTCGCCTCGGTGTACAGGCTCCCGGGACGTTGACCAGGGAATGCTGGGACATCGTCTTTGTCGAGGAAGTGCCACAGCGCGCTTCGGCCAAGGGCAATTCGCTGCAGTACATCTTCCGCACTGGCGTGAAGGTGTATGTCGCGCCGCCTGGCCTTTCCCGAGATGGCGCGGTGGAAGGGATGGAAGTCGTGGACGCTGCTCCGGCGGCAACGGCTTCGTTGACGCCGACGGTTAAGGCGGCTGCGTCGGTTCTGTCCGGCCCCATCAAACGGCAGATAGCAATCCAGTTCCACAACACTGGCGCGCTGCATCTCCTGGCGAAGGGACGCCTCGAGTTCCGCCGCCTTGACAACACCCTGGCGACTCAGGTGCTCATTCCTGAATTCCCGACCCTCCCGGGCGCGACGCGGAAGGTGCTGATCGATGTGCCGAGCGATCTCGTCGCCGGCGATTACGTCGTACTCGCTTTGATCGACTTCGGCGGTGCCGAGCTCGTCGCGGGCCAGATCGATTTTCAGGCTAAGTAGTAGAGATGCGCACGCTTCGTCGGAGGCTCTGTGGCGTCAGCACCAGCGCGGCGATATCGCTTGCGCTGGCGTTGGTCGCTTCTCCGCTTTCGGCGCAGAAAACCAATCTCGCACTCGCTGGGGGAACGATCACCTTCCCCGCGCCCACCGCTGCGGACTACGTCGCTGGAGCGGTCAACTCCACCACCGGCGTCACGTTCACTATCAACTCACTGAACGGCGTGCAGCGCACGACCACGATATCCATCCGCTCGCTTTCCGCGAATCTCGGAAACGGGAAGGTGATCGGGAACCTGCAGTGGCGCAGATCCGACCTCGCGGTCTGGAACAGCATCACGCTGACTGACGCGCAGGTGGAGCAGCGAGTCGTCGTCAACAAGGGTCTGAACGATCCGTGGAGCAACACGATCTTTTTCCGGATGGTGCTAAACTGGGCGACAGATGCGCCCGCCACGTACTCCGCGACGTATCAGATCACGCTCTCCCAGACGGTACCGTGATCAGGCCGCCGACAGGTTCACGCGTCGCTGGATTGTTCGTGGTCGCATTATGCGCTCTCGCCTCCTCAGCGAGAGCGCAGTCGTCAGTAACCACCTCGCAGCCCGGTTCCGCGCCCGCCGTAATGGTCGCTTCTACGAAGGCGGACTCGGCGAGAGACATCGAGATTACGCTTCAGTCGGCGACCACCTCCGGCGCCCCCCGGACGTTTCAGGTGGTCTCGATTCCGCTGCCCGACGCCCTCGCGCACTCGCCAGACGTCGAAATCGAGATCGTGCCACGGGGTGAATTCGTAGTTCTCGGTCCGCGCACCCGCGCGCTCGACGCGCGCTCGGGCCGCAAGCGCCTCGGCATCACGATCGGAATACCCGCCAGCGCTCTTGCGGGCCGCGCCATTGCCGCCGAAGCACGCTTTACATCACCCGGATCTCCGACGCTCGTCGTCCCGGTCGAGATCGACGTAACTCTGGTTCGCGTGGTCGTGCTTCGCCCGGGCACTGGCGCGATCAACGCGCAGGCGGGCAACGACGTGATCCTGCCGTTCGAGATCGTCAACTCGGGAAACGCGATCGAGACCGTCAACGCCGCGCTTGCGTTGCCGAGTGGATGGGCCACGAGAGAGATGCATCAGGCCGCACTGGTCCTTGCGCCCGGCGAAACGCTGAAGCGCAGAGTCCGCCTCAAGATTCCCCCTCTTTCGGCGACGGGATCGTCGTTCGTACAGGTCAGCCTCCTGGTTGGTGCGGACACCCTCGCGTCGGAAATCATGACGATCGAGGTCTTCAACTCGAGCTCGATTGGACGCCAGTCGGGCCCACTCCTCACCTCGGCCATCTCGCACGCAGTCGACGAAAACGGTCATGCGAACCAGCTCTTCACACTGAGCGCGACCGGCGCATTGTACGATTCCGTGCGGATCGATGCGCGGATGTCGCAGGGATCCGCGCTCGGAGGCGCCGCGAGCAACGCGTTCGCGCGGCTAGGCACGTATCAGTCGTCGGCCTCGGTGATGCTCTCCGCGCCCTCGGGTCAGCTCAGCCTCGGCAATACGGGGACGTCGTTCTCGGATCTCACCGGTCTCTACCCGTACGGGCAGGGCGCGCTGCTGCACTTGCAGCACCCGAACTGGAACGTTCTCAGTCTCGGCGCGATGTCGCTGCCGCCCGTCGGATCGACGACGCGCAAGCCGATGTTCGGCCTCCGCGGCGAGCGCCAGTTCGGAAGCGCGCAGCTGAGCACATCCATTTCGCACCTGGCTGATGCCGGGATTTCGCCGCGACGTCTGGATGCGTTCGGAGTCGGCGCCGCTGTTCCCTCGCCGTTCGGCAGCACGTTCAAGGCTGAGATCGCGGAGCGACGCTTCCAGGGCGGAAGCGGCTTCGGTTGGTCGAGCGAGTTGGTGAGAGTGGCGGGAGAGAGCAACGAACAGCTGCGCGTGACCCACGCTCCGGGCGGAAGCGATGCGTTTGCGCGCGCCACGAACGAGGTTGTGGCAAACATATCGGAGCCGTTGTCCTCACGTGCATCGGTGAGCGCCAGCGCATGGCGCACGACCGACGCCACGTCGGTGTTCACAGGCTTGAAGTCGAATGGGCTTTCTCTGAGGCCGCAGTACACGATTCGCGGAGGGACAACCATTGCGCTCGACGCGCGTTCCTACGTCTTCGACGCGACCTCGCGCCAGACGACGCCTGGAGTTGGCGGCGCATTCGGCACCCGGGACCAGCAGCTCGGCATCAGCCTCAGCACGTACCTCCGCCAATATTATTTCAACAGCTCCGCGTATTTAGGGAACGTGGCGCGCACCGTCTCGCCCTCGGGCCAGCCCACCGTGACGGATCGCTCCCCCCGGAATTACTGGATGACGAATGCCGGATGGTCGGGCGTCGGCGGCGTTATCGAGCTGCAAATGCGTGTCGAGCAGACTCGTGACCGCGGCGGCTTCGTCAACCAGCAGAGCCTGTTCGGAATTCGCGATGAGCAGGTGGTGCTTCCGTGGCTCAGCGGAATACGAGCCGAAGGCGAGCTCCAGCGCATCAACGGCTTCGGCGGCGACAATTCCGCGATCATGCGGGCGGGACTCGCGATTCCAGTCGTGAACGGATTCTCGCTCAGGGTTGATGCGGAGCGCAATTCGATTTTCCACTCGGTGAGCGGTCGTGTGCCGTGGATTTTTGGCGTCCGCATCGAGCATGTCCTTACAGTTCCGATGCTGCGGACTCCGGGCAAATCGGGATACGTGTTCGAGGATCTGAACGGCAATCAACGTCGAGATCCGGGCGAGCGCGGTGTTGCAGGCGCGATTGTCAGGCGGGGGGGGGAGACGGCCGTCGCGGACGCCAGCGGCAAGTATCGCGTCGGAGGAGACTTCCGACAGGCGGTAACGATCGACGAAGCTTCGCTGCCGGACGGCTGGTCTGCGAGCGGCGCGGACCATGGCGATCTTGGCGTGTCGCTGTCGACGTCGGCGGAAGTGGAGCTGGTGGTCGCTCCCCGGTCAGGAATTTCGTCGGTACATGTAGACCTCGCGAAGGCGCACGTGATAGCACGCGACGAAGCGGGCCGCGAATGGGGAGCGATCATGACGGGGCCGACGACCGCGACCTTTCAGGCGCTGCCGATCGGCACGTACAAGCTGGAATTCGATCTCTTGGAGCTGAGCGAGCCGCTGGTTCCCGGCCTTCCTGTCCCGCTGCTTATCGTGACCGGAAAAGACTCGAAGTCGATCACGATAACTCTGGATCCGCGTCCGATTCGCATGTGGAACGGGTCTGACAGCCGCAGCGGAAGCGCGCCGAAGAACAAAGCGCCTTCGGGAGACAAGGCGCCCTCCGGCGACAAACCGTCTTCGAACGACAAGGCTCCTTCGCAGACGCCGAATGAGAATCGTCAGTGAGAGTCGCGCTGAAGCCTCGCCTCAGAATGGCGGTCGGGCCGTTGGCCCTGGCCGGCGCGGCGCTCCTCTCGGCGTGCCTGAAATCGACCGAGCCGCAGCCGTCACTCATAGATCTTATGGGAACGTGGAACTACACCGGAGAGCAAACGGGCCCGTTCCGCGAGGCCCTCACCGGCACGCTCAAGATCACGAATGAGTCGGGGACAAGCTTTCAGGGGCGGCTCGACCTCGTAGGTCAGAACACGCAAACCGGCGAAACAAGGTCGCTCAACGGTTTGGTAAGCGGGTCGGCAAAAGGCATCGATGTCATAGACTTCGACGCGGATATCGAAGCGAGTATGCGCCGCCATGTCGGGCAGATCGTGGTTGACACAATTATCGGAAACTGGGCAGGCCCGCCGTCTGGCGGGCCCATGGTTTCCGGAACATTCAGACTCGAGCGGGAGAGCAGATGAGACGTGTTTTCGTTGGGGGAGTGATCGCCGTGATCGTGTGCATATCGGCAGCGCCATCCGTGACGCTGGCACAGTGCTCTGCGACCGGCGCGCCCGCCAGCTGCGGTCTCCCCGGCAGCGTATCGATGACTGCAGGCCGAGTCGTTCGCCTCCAGATGATTCCAGGCTCGACGTCTCTGACTGCCCCGACACCGACGGACTTCGACGCGGGATTGAACTCTACGACCGGTCCCACACTGACGGTTAGCGCGAACGCCGCGTGGACGCTGCACATGCGGGCGTCAACGGCTGTCTGGGCGGCGACGAACACATCGCCCGGTGCTCCGGCGCGTGTGAACAAGCCTGCCGGCGACCTGAAGTGGAGTACCGCATCGAACGGGACGTTCGCCGCGCTCACGACGACCGATGTGAATCTCGTGACGGGAGCTGCGGGCGCGAACAGCATGACGACGCTGTTCTTCGAGACGCTCTACAGCTGGACGCTCGACACTCCTGGCAGCTACAGCCTGGCCATCGTCCTGACGCTCACTTCACCGTAAGGCCGGACGAAACGAAGCCCGGGTCCTTCAGGGGACTAGCGATCTGTCAACTCCCCGCCAGCTGCGCCCAGGATCCACGCTGAACGGAAATCCGGTTCGAAGGCTGTCTGGCAAGCGCCTGGTCATAGTGGAATTTCCCTCCGCCTGTCGCATAGTAGGCGTAGGCGATTACGGCCCCATAAAAGTCACCAGCTCCGAGCTCGTACACGGTGTGGTTCGGCGCGTACACGGAGTAGTACGAGGCCGTCCCTCCCGAGCTCAGTGACCAGTCCGCCGGCGTCACTGAGGTCCCGCACGATGCGAATGAGAGCATGCTGGCATTCGCCGACTGGTTGCTGATCATCCCGCCGTCAGCGTTCAAGGAGTCACGAAGGTAAACGGTCGCGCGCGGATTCCCCGGGAACACGAGCTTCGAATTTCCCGTCAGCACAATCGAGCGAAAGAAGTATGAGGTATCAGTGAGCGTTAAGGTCATTCCGCCCGAAACCGTGACTACGCCGCTCGTGGCGTTGTAGCTGATGCCGGGCCCGCTCGGCACCTGCGCGGTCGGAGTATATCCGCCCGCTGGACACGAAAGGATATCCATTGGAGTCTGGGCGATCGCCCCGGATGTGGTCGCCCCGGTGACCACTCCGTCCGTTCCCAACGTGATCGTCCCGGACGCAGACGCGCTGCCTTTCACGGTGGTACTGGTGACCTTCATATCTCCGTTCGTCCAGAGATTCGCCATCGAGTCAGCTGTCGCGACCATGTACGGTCCAACCTCGGAGTCGAATGCGTCGAAAGGACCGCCGGTTGTGACATACAGTTCGTCTTCGGTGCGCACCGCGTACTTGAAAATCGGCACTCCGCCCGCTGCACCCACAATCGTTATGATGCCCGCAGTCGGATCGGTGCGCCGTCCCTGGACGATGACGCTGTACTCCTGAAGGCCGCCCTTATCGACGCGATGTATCACGGTCCGGTACGCGGCTTTGTTGGGAAGGTTTTGCCAGCCCAGATCCAGACTGTCACCGGGCTTGAGCGCATTCACGGCCGCTGATGGCCAGGCACCATACGTGTGGCGGAGACCGGCTTCCGCGGCATACATCGCCAGCGTGGATTCGCGCGTACCACGCGATGCGCGACGCTCGTCTGCCGCAGTGGTGAGGGCGACGACTGCGATCACGCTCATCATGGTGATCGCGAAGATCACCGTCGGAAGCACGAACCCACTACGATTCGACGAGATCGAAGCTTGTTGGCGGCTGGTGGCCATTTCTTCCTTAGTCTGAGTAACCGTCATTCCGGTGGCGTTAACGACGGAGCGCGACTTTTGTCGTCAGCGAATCCCGCTGATAGACGTAGTTGGCTCCGACATAGGTGTTCTTGAAGCTCTCTGTGCGAAGTGTGAACGCCACGCTTGCGACGTCGGCCGGATTGGCTGTGACCACTCCCAGCGTGTCGTAGTACGCGAATGCGAGCCCGTTCGCAGCTGGGGAGACGAGCGGACCCGTCAGCTGCTCATACGATGCCGCGGCGCCGACCTTCCGCCCAAGCCACCAGCGGTTATTGAGCTCAAACTCCGCGTATTGAACGCGACGAAAGCCGCGGAAAGGCGCTCCAGTCTTTATGTGGGCGGTGTCAGACTGTGATCCCACCGCGAATTCAACGACGATATCCGGCGCGCGGGCACCTGGCCATGAACAAGCTGTGACTCCCATCGCGGCCGGCGTTCCCACCGCAATGATTTTTAGGGCAGTCCATTTATCCTGGCCGAGGTGATAGACGAGCGCGCTGTCATCCACACCCGCGAGCACGTTCCCGCCTGTTTTCCAGAGGCCATAGCGCGCCAGAACGGGATGCTTGGCGCAGATGATACCAAGGCTGCGAGGAGAGCGGAGAGTCACGCTGTTGGGGCCTATTGCACCGAGCGCGCTTCCTCCCACTTCAGACGTTCTCAAGTCCCACGCAAGCAGTGCAGCGGCTTCCCGCGCGGTCTCATGGATGTCGAGTACTTCGCGCTGCTTTCTATAGCCCCTTCCCTGCACGATCATCATCTGCACGACGCCGCTCAGCACGAACATGCCTACGACCAGACCGACAATGAGCTCGATCAGTGAAAAGCCGGGGCGTCCGGCCCGCGAAACTCCACTGCTCATCCTCATTGGACTTCGTTCCTGGCCACGAAGAGCGTCACCGTGTCCTGGTACACGATTGACGTGTTTGCCTGACCTTGTCTCGGCACGATGATGTCGATCTTTTGCGAGTTGGGATTGACCGTGCTCACGTTCCAGCTTACTGGCCGCCCGCGAATGGTCCCTGAGCCAGTCGAGACACGGTTCCATCCCCTTTCGACGAGACTATCCGCGACTTGCTGAACGTCGGCAGAGTAGTGCAGGTCCTGCCGCGCCTTCTTCATCTGATTGAGACCAAGAGTGGCTGC